>CAZOCA010000057.1:0-5425 GCA_964578105.1 uncultured Pararhizobium sp. | reverse complement strand
CTGATTGCCGGTGCAGCCGCGGCGGCAGCTGCGCTTGCGACATGGTCAGTTCAGGATCCCAGCCTCAATTTTGCGGCCTCGGGACCGGTTCAAAATGCCTTGGGTGCGCCAGGTGCAATTGCCTCCGATCTGTTCATGCAATTCTTTGGCCTGGGCTCCATTCTTCTTGTGCTGATACTGGCGATCTGGGGCTGGCGCTTGATGTTTGGCCAAAGCCTTTATCGTTTCAAGCGCCGGCTTGGCTATACTGTTCTGGCAATGGTGTTTGCCGCTGGCACCATGTCCGCGCTTCCGGTGACGTCCAACTGGCCATTGCCAATGGGGCTTGGCGGAGTGGTTGGGGATGTCATGATCTGGCTGCCCGTTGCCGCCTTTGGAGATTTGTTCAAAGGCGTGATTGGTTATTTGACGGCCCTGATACTGGGTGTGGCTTGTTTCGCCTGCTTTATTCTGACCGCCTGGAGCCGATCCGCTGCAGGGTCCATCTCGCCGCAGTCTGAACCGGACCTACCACCGCATATGGATACGCCACTGGATGAATTTGATGAACCAAGCTCCCGCGGGTTTGGGGTTGGATCCGCGGTGGCCTATGGTTTCGGCGCGCTTACCCATATGGCGCTGAGTACGAAAGCACTGGGAGCGCGGTCTTTTCGAAAGATCGTGGCAGCCCGTCCAAAACCAACCACAAACCGGAAATCGCGCGTGCGCGTGATGCAACGCAATGAGCCTGTCATGTCTGCGGCTCATCAAGCGGTTCCACAGGAATCGGCTGATTACCACGAAGACCAAATGCAGGAGGCCTGGGATCAGGAAGAGCACATGCCTGAAGGTGAGTGGGCAGATGGTGAGTGGGCGGCTTATGAAGACCAGCAAGCCGAGCTTGATCAGTATGATCAGCCGGGTGGAGCCTGGGCTAATGAAGCGCCTTATCAAGACCAAGAGGTCAGGATCAATCCATTGGCCACTCAGGTCAATGCTGCGCGCCCTGTGCCAATGCAGCGCACATCTGCTGAAAGGCCCCAAGCGCAAAGCGCTCCTGCACAGCGCGAACCGGCGCAACGCGCACACGCTGCACCACAAAACCGCGTGACCGTGCCGAAGGTCAAGCCCAAACCTGGTCGCCGCGCCAGCCGTGAAGCGCAACCGGATTTGCTGGGTAATGCTGACTATGAATTGCCATCGTTGCATGTTCTGTCCGAGCCAGTGCAAACGACTGCCAGTGCCAATTTGAACACAGATGCGCTGGAGCAGAATGCAAGATTGCTGGAAGGTGTGCTGGAAGACTTTGGCGTGCGCGGTGAAATCATCAATGTGCGCCCTGGCCCCGTTGTCACGCTCTATGAGCTGGAGCCGGCACCGGGCATCAAATCCTCCCGCGTTATCGGGCTGGCCGATGATATTGCCCGTTCTATGAGCGCTATTGCTGCCCGTGTAGCTGTTATTCCCGGCCGCAATGCCATTGGTATCGAATTGCCAAATTCAAAGCGTGAAACTGTGTATCTACGCGAATTGCTGGATTCCACCGATTTTGAGAAAACCAAGGCGAAGCTGGCCTTGTGCCTTGGCAAAACCATTGGCGGTGAAGCCGTCATTGCCGATCTGGCAAAGATGCCGCATTTGCTGGTGGCTGGTACGACAGGGTCTGGTAAATCCGTTGCGATCAACACCATGATCCTGTCGATCCTGTACCGGATGCGGCCTGAAGAATGTCGCTTGATCATGATTGATCCAAAAATGCTGGAACTGTCGGTTTATGACGGTATTCCGCATTTGCTGACACCTGTTGTGACCGATCCGAAAAAGGCGGTTGTGGCGCTGAAATGGACTGTGCGGGAAATGGAAGACCGCTACAAGAAAATGTCCAAGCTTGGCGTGCGAAACATTGATGGCTTCAACAGCCGTGTGAAACAGGCATCCAAAAAGCGCGAAGTGATCACCCGTACCGTCCAGACCGGATTTGACCATGAGACGGGTGAGGCGATTTACGAGCAGGAAGAACTGAAACTCGAGCCAATGCCATATATCGTTGTGATTATCGACGAAATGGCAGATCTGATGATGGTCGCCGGCAAGGAAATTGAAGGCACCGTCCAACGGCTTGCGCAAATGGCGCGTGCTGCCGGTATTCATGTGGTAATGGCCACACAGCGTCCGTCAGTGGATGTCATTACAGGAACGATCAAGGCCAACTTCCCGACCCGGATTTCGTTCCAGGTCACGTCCAAGATTGATAGCCGAACCATTCTGGGTGAGCAGGGTGCTGAACAGCTTCTGGGCATGGGTGACATGTTGTTCATGGCCGGTGGCGGACGGATTCAGCGTGTCCACGGTCCATTCGTGGGCGACAATGAAGTTGAAGAAGTAGTTGCGCATCTGCAAAGCCAGGGCGTGCCGGAGTATCTGGAAGCCATTACCAATGAAGATGAAGTTGAAACCTCTGCCGTTCTGGAGGCCATGACCGGTGGCGGCGGCGACGGCGGTGAAGGTGATCTTTACGATCAGGCGGTTGCCATCGTGCTGCGGGACAAGAAGGCCTCAACCAGCTATGTGCAAAGACGGCTCTCCATCGGATATAATCGGGCTGCGTCCATTATTGAAAAAATGGAAGAAGAAGGCGTGATCAGTGGGCCCAACCATGCCGGAAAACGTGATATTCTGGTTGGCAATGCAGAAGAGACCATTTGAATCGGATATGATCCATTTTGTGGCAGCCGTGATTTTGCCACAGTAGCTTCCTAGCTGATTCATAAGAGCGAAATACGTTGTCGATTGGAAAGTGACATGACTCAAAGATCATCGCAGACCGCAAGGGTCAAAGCAGTGACATCAAATGTGCGACTGGCTTTTGGCCTGTTCTCTCTGTGGTTTGTGATCATGCTGGCACTCGCTACGATGATTCAGCCGGCGCGGGCGCAGACAAATGGTCAGGTGGTGCAGGACATTGCTGCAAGTCTGAACGGCATGCGGACCATGGGTGGCGATTTTGTCCAGTTTGGTCCCAATGGTGAAAAGGCAGAAGGCGTGTTTGCGCTGGATCGGCCTGGAAAGATTCACTTCCGTTATGATTCCCCATCCAAGATTCAAATCATGTCGGATGGTAAATCGGTGGTGATTCACGATCGTGCTTTGCAAACCTGGGATTTGTGGCCTCTGTCAAAAACGCCTTTGCGGTTTTTGTTGTCCGACAAGGTGGATTTCCTCAACGATTCCAAAGTCGATGACATCAAGGTTGAAGCCGATATTGTAACCGTCACAATGGTCGAGGAAAGCATGTTCGGCAAAGGCAGGGTCACATTGCTGTTTGACCGTGCCACCAAGGAATTGCGGCAATGGACCGTAACCGATGCTCAGGGACTGGATACGACGGTCGCTGTGTATAATCTGAAGGGCGGCATGGACTGGAACAAAGAGCTGTTCAAGATTCCCTATGGCCGCATTGCGATTTCCGAACGGCAATAGGTTTCTGACGCGCCGCTATGGATCCTCGGAACAAGCCCGAGGATGACGGTGGTAGCGATGTTTTCGACCCCAAACCAGCCGTCGTTCTCGGACTTGTTCCGAGGACCTAGCCTTAACCACCTGAAAAGTTCCTCACTCACCTGCAATCATGCGCGGATGCGCCTTCGTATAAACAGACAGCAGATGGCGTGTATCCACTTGCGTGTAGATTTGCGTCGTCGACAGGCTGGCATGGCCCAGAAGTTCCTGAATGGTGCGCAGATCGCCGCCGCCGGCTAGCAAATGGGTTGCGAAAGCGTGGCGCAGGGCATGGGGGGTGGCGCTGGACGGCAGGCCAAGACGCATGCGTAAATCCTCTACGGCTTTTTGGACTATGCGCGGGTTCAACCGCTTGCCGCGCACGCCGAAAAACAGAGGTGCTTCAGGCTTGTCAGCGTGAGCAATGATGAAGGGGCAGAGCGAGCCATAAAGGTTGACCGCTTCGATGACGGCCGGCAGTACCGGCACAAGCCGTTCCTTGCCGCCTTTGCCTGTGACTTTCATCAGTCCGGTTTCAAGGGCGTCCACATCTTTCAGGGATAGGCCCAAAGCCTCGGAAATACGTAATCCGCAGCCATAGAGCAGGCTGAGAACGGCGGCATCACGGGCACCAACCCAGGCCTCGGACTCAGCGTTCGGCTCAAGCGCTTCGTCCAGCATTGCGCTGGCTTCTGAAGCGCCTACCGGGCGGGGCAGGCTTTTGGGCTGTTTGGGGGTCGTCAGCGCATTTGCAGCTGTTACATCGACAATGTTCTGTTTGCGCAAAAAAGCGAAAAATGAACGGATGCCAGCAAGGCTGCGCGCCAAAGAGCGTGCGCCACTGCCGCTGCTGCGCCGGGACGCCAGAAAGCTGCGTAAATCGGTAATTCTTAATTCCCGCAGGTGTCGCACGCTGGCTGATGCGCCCAGGTGCTGCGACAGGAATGTCAGAAACTGACGGGAATCGCGCTCATAGGCCTCAATGGTCTTTGGGGTGAGGCGTTTGCCATTTTCAAGATGGCTGAGCCAGGCCCGCCTGTGCTCAAGCAGCTTGGGATCGGCGAATGTGAGGGCCTGGGACATGCTGGCTCCGGTGATTTGACAATCACCATGTTAACCGGTTTCGCTTGCCCAATTGTTAAGGGCGCGCCTTATGGTTTTGCTTTGTCGAGAAGCTGCTTCAGCCGCTTCAGATCACCCACTTCATTGGCCAACAACAGCACGAGGCGCGCGTTGAATGCCTGACTGTCAGCAAGCGCCAATCCTTCATGGGCCTGCATCAAGGCTGCATAGAAATCATCACTGTGAGGGCTGAGATTGTCCGGAGTACCAGTCATGTTTATCGATCCAATATGGTTTTCACAGTGAATTGCAAGCCAGCTTCAAGATCTGCCTGTGTGGCAAACCGTGCAAGCACATGCTGATCCGGGCGCAGCAATATGGCTGAATGGCCAAACCGGTTCTGGTAGTGTGGGTTTGCCCTGTCGATGTTGATCACAGCTATGTCTGGTAAGTGTGGCACATCTGACAGGTTTGGGAATGTCCACCCATATGGCAGCAGGAGTTTGAAGGCGTTCATTTCCGTTCGGGCGATTTCTGTCAGCAACCAGTTTGATTGGCTGCGCTCGCCAAGGGGTGCGTCCGGGCAGGCCTGGCCGATCAGGTCGTCCTTTGCAGCGCTCTGGAGGTTGAGGCCATTCAAGGAACAAGGTGTTGACAGGCGTCCTGAATTGACCAGCTTGCGGGCAAAGGGTTCTGTTTCGGCCAGATCCAGTACCGCATCGCGGAAAATATGTTCCATATGCGTTTTGGGCGTCATGAAATTGGTCGCGCGGGCCGAATTACGGATGTTTTCGTCAGAGCCGAAAGTGCGCTCTTCATTGTAGCTTTCCAGCAAACCCTCACTGGCGCGTTGCTGTAGAATTGCGGCCAGTTTCCAGCCCAGATT
>CAZOCA010000056.1:0-10193 GCA_964578105.1 uncultured Pararhizobium sp. | reverse complement strand
TGGTCTCGACAAAAATGATGGCAAGACAATTGCTGTTTACGATATGGGCGGTGGTACATTTGATGTGTCCATTCTCGAAATCGGCGATGGCGTGTTCGAAGTGAAATCCACCAATGGTGATACATTCCTTGGTGGTGAAGATTTCGACATGCGTCTGGTTGGTTATCTGGCCGACGAATTCAAAAAGGATCAGGGCATTGATTTGCGCGGCGACAAGCTGGCTCTTCAGCGTTTGAAGGAAGCGGCTGAAAAAGCCAAAATTGAACTGTCTTCTACCACCCAGACAGAAGTCAATTTGCCATTCATTACCGCTGATGCGTCCGGTCCAAAGCATCTGACCATCAAACTGACTCGCGCCAAGCTGGAATCGCTGGTGGATGATCTGGTGCAGCGCACTGTTGGTCCATGCAAATCAGCACTCAAAGACGCTGGCCTGTCCGCTGGTGAAATTGATGAAGTGGTTTTGGTTGGCGGTATGACCCGCATGCCGAAAATCCAGGAAGTCGTGAAAGAATTCTTTGGCAAAGAGCCGCATAAGGGCGTGAACCCGGATGAAGTTGTTGCCATGGGCGCGGCTATTCAGGCTGGCGTTCTGCAGGGCGATGTTAAAGACGTTCTGTTGCTGGATGTGACACCTCTGTCCCTTGGTATTGAAACACTGGGTGGCGTGTTCGATCGTTTGATCGAGCGCAACACAACCATTCCGACCAAAAAGCAGAAAGTTTATTCAACGGCTGAAGACAACCAGAATGCTGTAACCATCCGGGTTTTCCAGGGTGAGCGCGAAATGGCCGCGGACAACAAAGTCCTCGGACAATTCGATCTGGCCGGAATTCCACCCGCACCCCGTGGCATGCCTCAGATTGAGGTCACATTCGACATTGATGCCAATGGCATCGTCAATGTGTCCGCCAAGGATAAGGGCACGGGCAAGGAAATGCAGATCCAGATCCAGGCATCGGGCGGATTGTCTGATGACGAGATCGACAACATGGTCAAGGATGCCGAGGCCAATGCGGATTCAGATCAGAAGCGCAAGGAATCTGTCGAGGCCAAGAACCATGCCGAAGCCCTGATCAACACCACCGAGAAATCGATGGAAGAACATGGCGATAAGGTTGCTGATGAAGATAAGGAAGCCATTGAAATGGGCCTCGCTGATCTGAAAACAGCAGTTGAAGGTGATGATGCCGAAGAAATCATGACCAAGACCCAGGCGCTTGCATCTGTGTCAATGAAACTTGGCGAGGCGATTTACAAATCGTCCCAGGATGAAGCTTCCGATGAGGAAGACGATGACAGTGCAGATGATGAGGAAATCATCGACGCAGACTTCGAGGAAGTCGCCGACGATGACGCGGATTAGCAGTAATCCGCATAAGGCCAATCACAGGCTTATCAAGCGGGCGCGAACAGCGCCCGCCTCTTTTCGGATAGCTCTTGTTGATGACCGATACCATTTCTCCAGTGTTTGGAACTTACAGCCTCCCCGCCTTGCGGGGAGCGTTGTTGGGTTTCTGCAATTCTGCAGCTGATAACAAGCTGGGGCGATGGTATGTTTCATTGCTGCGCAAGACGGCCTTGGCCGGACTTTCCGGACCCTTTGACATCACCACGCCTCAGGGCCTGAACCTGCGGCTGCACCCGTTTTCCAATCGTTGTGAAAAACGGATGATTGCGGGTTCTCATCTTTGGGATGCCCCGGAGCGTGCAGCATTGGTTGAGGCGATACACGGTAAAATCTCTCCCGACCCATTCATATTTTTTGATGTCGGTGCAAATGTCGGGCTTTACTCCCTGACATCTTGGAAAGCTGCCAAAAACGCCGGTAAGGTTCTGAAAGCATTTGCTGTGGAACCGGATGACACCAATGGCGGGCGCTTGTGTTTCAACACCCAGGCGAGCAATGCGGATATTGTTCATATTCCATTCGCGGTTGGTGGCAGTTCGGGTGTTGGAAAAGCAGTTGGCGGCGAAACAAATCGCGGCGAAGTGCGGATCGCAGAGGCCGATAAGCTCTCAGATAATGATACTGATGATGGAGCCATCATCATCAAAACCCTTGCAGATATCGTCGACAATCAACATGTCGATGTAATCGACGCAATGAAGGTCGACATTGAGGGGCACGACTTTGCCGCTTTGGAGGCGTTCTTTCAGCAGGCGCCAAAAACAATGTGGCCAAAATTATTGATTATTGAAACGGGACGAGGTCCATCGAAAGTTCTGGAATTGTGCGTTGCGAACGGTTACTCACTGGATCGACGCACCCAGATTAATGCTATCCTGACCCTTTCTGATCCCGCCGGAAACGAGTAAATTTCAGATGTCCAAAGCCGATTTTTACGACACATTGGGAGTTGATCGGGGTGCCGACGACAAGACTCTCAAAAGTGCCTATCGCAAAAAAGCCATGCAGTATCACCCGGACCGCAATCCAGGAGACGCGCAGGCGGAAGCCAATTTCAAAGAGATCAATGCCGCTTATGAAGCGCTGAAAGATCCGCAAAAGCGCGCCGCCTATGACAGGTTTGGCCATGCTGCCTTTGAACAGGGCGGTCCTGGTGGTCCCGGTGGCGGTACGGGTGATTTCGGCGCGTCCATGTCGGACATTTTTGAAGATATTTTCGGCGATTTCATGGGCGGCGGTGGCGGTGCGCGGCGTGGACGCACAGCCAGCAATCGTGGCGCTGACCTGCGCTACAATCTGGAAATCAGTCTGGAAGAAGCCTTTGCTGGCAAGACGGTTGATATTGATATCCCGTCTTCGGTATCTTGTGAAAAATGCTCTGGTAGCGGTGCCCGGCCTGGCTCTGACCCTACGGCATGTGGCACGTGCGGTGGTATTGGCAAAGTACGCGCAGCACAGGGCTTTTTCACCATTGAGCGGACCTGTCCTACGTGCCAGGGGCGTGGTGAAATCATCACTGATCCTTGCGATAATTGCTCAGGCGATGGCCGGGTCCACGAAGAACGGTCCCTGTCCGTCAACATTCCTGCCGGGATAGAAGATGGTACACGGATCCGCCTTGCCAATGAAGGCGAAGCTGGCGAGCGTGGTGGTCCTACCGGCGATCTTTATATTTTTGTCTCATTAAAGCCTCATGATTTCTTCCAGCGCGATGGATCCGATATTTTCTGTCGCGTTCCAATCTCACTGACAACGGCTGCGCTGGGCGGCCAGTTTGATGTGCCAACGGTGGACGGAGGCAAGACCCGTGTCAAAGTGCCCGATGGCAGTCAAAGCGGCAAACAGTTCCGCTTGCGGGGCAAGGGTATGAGTGTCCTGCGTGCCAAACAACGCGGCGATATGTATATTCAGATCGCAGTTGAAACACCGTCTAATTTGAGCAAGCGCCAACGGGAATTGCTTCAGGAATTCGAAAAAGAAAGTTCGGCCGACAACAATCCGCAATCGCACGGCTTCTTTGCAAGGATGCGCGATTTTTTTGAAAATCTGGGCGGCGAAGCCTCCTGATAATTGGTCAGGTCTCACAAGGAGGGTTTTCGTGGGAAAAGGGGATGATGAATCTGGAGAAGAACGCCCCTTACAAGAGTCGGGCGACTCGCCGGAGCATTGCCAGACAAGCCATCGCCGGACTCACCAGCGTCGTGACCGGTTGCTGAGTGGGCTGAAAGACGATGCCCGGTTTCTCAGAAACTGGGCTTCCAAACCATTGACCACTGGCGCTGTGTCGCCATCAGGCAAGGCATTGACGGAACGCATGGCTGAGACTGTGAATATACAGTCCGATTTGCCGATCGTCGAACTGGGACCCGGAACCGGAGCTGTCACCAAAGCTCTGCTGAAACGGGGCGTAAAACCGCAGCGCCTGTTCGCGGTTGAATTCAATCCGGATTTCTGCAAATTGCTGCGCAAGAGATTTCCCGAATGCAATATTCTGCAGGGTGACGCCTATTCCTTGAGAAAAACACTCAAGGACCACGGAATTGATGAGGCGGCCAGTATCGTGTCCAGCCTTCCACTGTTCACCCGCCCGCTGGCCGACCGGATAGAGCTGATCAACACGGCACTGTCCCTGATGCCCAAGGGAGGAGAGTTCATTCAATTTTCCTATGCGCTGGTCCCGCCGGTCAAAATTTCGGAACTGCCTCACGGGTTTGAGCTGACATCCAGTCCCTGGATTATGATGAACTTGCCTCCGGCCCGTGTGTGGCGTTATAAGGCCGCCTAATGACTGATTCCTCCATTCTGATTTTTTCCGGCTCCATCCGAAAAGGGTCGACCAATACCAGGCTTGCAAAGGCAATTGCTGGTGCGCTTCCCCATTATGGCGGTACGCCTAATCTCATTTCTCTGCGCGATTTCACCATGCCCATCTATGATGGTGATCTTGAAGCGGAAAGCGGTCCACCTGATGCAGCCCGTAAACTGGCACAATTGATGTCAGATCATGACGGCATCATCATCGTCTCACCGGAATATAATGCCGGCCCCACGCCATTGTTGAAAAACACACTGGATTGGGTCAGCCGGGTAAAACCCGGCGAGGGCGAAAAGCTGTCACCCTTCAAGGGACCTGTTTTTGCGTTGGCCGGAACCAGCCCGGGCGTCATTGGCACATTGCGCGCGATGACAGCGACCCGGTCCATGCTGGAACTTGGCTTTGGCACTCTCATTGTTCCCGAACAACTGGCTGTGCCCCAATCGGGACAAGCCTTTGATAAGGACGGAGCGCTGATCGCTGAAGGTCCCCGCCTGTTGATGCAAAACATGCTGACCTCTCTGGTCCACAAAGCCGGAGCTTTAAAGGAGAAAACCTAAATGCGCACTGCTAACCTTGCCCCCAGAGACCGTGTTATCGTTCCTTTGGATTTTCCCACTATTGGCAAGGCCAGCGCATTGGTTGAAACCTTGGGTGACAACGCCTCATTTTACAAAATTGGCCATCAACTGGCCTTTGCCGGCGGTCTGGCTCTTGTGCCGGAACTGAAAGCTGCCGGAAAGCGTGTCTTTCTGGATCTGAAACTCCTGGACATCGACAATACCATCAAGGGTGGCGTCTCCAGCGTTGCAGCGCTGGGTGCAGATATGTTGACCATCCACGCCTATCCAAAGGCCATGGCGGCCGCTGTGGCTGCAAAGAGGGCCAGTCCGAACGCTGCCGATCTGACCTTGCTGGGTGTCACCGTGTTGACCAGTATGGATGATGAGGATTTGCGCGATGCAGGCTACAGCCTCACCGCTTCTGAACTGGTGGCAAGGCGAGGAGCGCAGGCACTTGCATGCGGTATGGACGGTCTGGTTTGTTCAACTCTGGAAGTTGCCGCCTTGCGCAAAATCGTCGGTGACAGCATGGCGCTGGTTGTTCCTGGTATTCGCCCCAAGGGCAGTGATCATGGCGACCAGAAGCGGGTTATGACGCCTGCAGAAGGCTTGCAGGCGGGCTCGGACTATCTGGTCATTGGCCGTCCAATTAATGCGGTTGACGAGCCTGTGGCTGCAATGGAAGCAATTGTTGAGGAAATGGAAGGAGCCATCAATGGCTAAAGGATACTGGATTGCACGGGTCGATGTGAAGGATAAGGACCTGTATCAGCAATATGCGACAGCCATCGCTGCCCCGCTTATCAAATATGGTGCCAAATTCCTCACAAGGGGTGGCGCCCATGAGGCCGTTGAAGGGGTTTCGCGGTCCCGCAACGTGACCATTGAGTTCCCCTCCTATGAAAATGCATTGGCCTGCTACCGGTCTGACGAATATCAGGCGGCCATTTCCCTGCGCCAATCTGCAGCAGACAGCGAATTGGTGATTCTGGAAGGGTATGACGGGCCGCAACATGGCGATCCTGCTTGAGCAAACCCACCATCAGAACGGCCATTGCCGATGATCTGCCGTTTATTCTGAAGATCGAGCGCAGGGCCGCTGCCGCTTTTGCAGATATTGGTTATCCCGATATTGCGACGGGTGCGGAAATGCCTGTGGCCCTGTTTGAAGCCGGGCTGCGGGATGGTTTGTTGTGGGTGGCAAGTGATGCTGCAAATCAACCCGTTGCCTATGCGCTTGCGGCGATGATTGATGGCATCTTCTATTTGGAAGACATCAGTGTCGACCCGGCTCATCAACGCAAAGGTCTGGGTGATGCTCTGGTCGCAATCATCATTGATCATGCCCGGTTTCTCTATTGTCCTGCATTGGTGCTGTCCACATTGGAAGCGGCGCCATGGTCAAATGCGCTTTACCGCAAGCACGGGTTTCTGACAGCAGATATGGACCGTTTGCCATCGGCCATTGCGGACAGATTTGCAGCGGAGACAGAGCTTGGCCTGCCGGCAGAAGGTCGTATTGTTATGGTGAAGCAGCTTTGATGTTTTTGGCTTTGGACAGTTTTACCTGTCGCTCGCGATAAAGCGTAAACAGGCCACTTCCGACCACGATGATACTGCCGATAATCATGGGCACATCCGGTATGTCGCCAAACACCACATAGCCCAAAATGATGGCCCATATCAAAGACGTATAGCGAAAGGGCGAGGTAAAGCTGACTTCGCCGAAACGCATGGCTTGAATCGACCAGAAATAGCCGGCCATGAGAAACAGGGCCGAGCCGGTCAGTTTAAGCAAGGTCAGAGCCGAAACGGGCTGCCACTCGCCAAACAGGGTCACAATTGCGCCCATAATCATGACAGCAGCGGCCGCCACAAAAGAAATGAAATTTGACGACATATCGCGCGGAATGCCGCGTGTCGCAAGATCGCGCAAAACCAGACAGAACACAGCAGCCAGGGCTGACAGAGAGAAAATATTGAATCCCTCGCCGCCCGGCCGAATGATGATCAGGACACCCAGCAGCCCAACGGTGATGGCGCTGTAGCGCCGCCAGCCCACAGTCTCGCGCAGAATGAGCGCTGCAGCGAGCGTCACGACAAGTGGCATGACCTGTAAAATGGCCCCCGCATTGGCCAGTTCCATATTGAACAGGGCGGTCAGGAAAAACACCGTGCCGCCCAACTCGCCAATGGTGCGCAGGACAACGAACTTGTTTGTTGCATTCCGTGGCACGGCAAATCCACCGCTGCGCCATGCCAAAAACCCCATGATCGCTGTTGCCAGCACGCCGCGCAGAAAAATGGCCTGATACAGATGAACATCAGAACTGACCAACTTCATGATAGCGTCATTCAGCACGAAGCCCAGCATGGCCAGAACCATATAGGCGGCACCGCGCAAATTATCGCTGAATTGAGGCATCGGGAGCTTTCTTGCAGGGCTGAAGCGCTTTCAACTAATTGAGTCCAGACCCTGATGTCGCATGAAAGGGTTCTGAAACTGGCTTATCCCTCAAGAGGTGGTTGAGGAAGTGTAAAATGCAATTTGCCATAAACTGATCCAAATATGAGCATCAAAGAGTCGAAATCACGGGCCTATGATTGGTTTTGGTTTGGAAGATGAGACCCATGCGAAAACTCCTTCTCATAGTTGCCGTACTCCTTGTTACAATCGTGTCACTGGCCTTCGTTTATGGGGCCAAGGGCTGGTATGATGCAAACGCAAACGCAGAACCTTTAAAGGCAAGAGCCCAGGCGCTGATAGGCTCAGACCGTGGTGCCAACAGCCTGACACCGGAACGTTTGGCCGTTTTGCTGAAAGTTCAGGACCCCGGCTTTTACGCGCATTCGGGGATTGATCTCACCACCAATGGCGCGGGTCTGACAACGTTGACGCAATCTCTATCCAAACGACTGGCCTTTGAAGAGTTCAAACCGGGCATCCAGAAAATAAGGCAATCTGGCTATGCCATCGGACTGGATTCCATCCTGTCAAAAGATGAACAGATTGCATTGTTTCTGGATACGGTTGGCATGGGCAACAGCCAGGATGGCTGGGTCATCGGCTTTCACAAGGCCAGCCAGACTTTTTTCAATGCGGGCCCGAACGACATCACTATTGAGCAATTCTATGCGCTGGTTGCTGTGTTGATTGCCCCGTCCAGATTGAAATTGAACGCGCCAGACCAAGTGCTGCAGGAGCGCATCCAGCGCATTGAGCGGTTGGCCGAAAATATTTGCCAGCCAAACGCCTTTGACGATGTTTGGCTTGAAGGGTGCGCCTGAAGGCCCGAACTTGAAAGACCAAAAAATTTGCAAAATCAGCACGGCAGAGGCATCATTCGCTCCAATATGAATCTGTGATCAAGGCCAGACCCTTTATGGGCGGCGAAATGGCAGTTTCCTTATAGGAATTCGGAGTGATTGATGCCTGAAATGCGTTCACTTGTATCAAAAGGGCTTATGCTGTGCGTGGCACTGGCGTTTGCCACAATTGATGCCTCGGTTTCATTTGCTGCTGACCCGGTTCCGGCCAAACAGCTGTTCGGGCGTCGTGATGTTCCAGCGGATATGCGCGCCCGTTCGATCGGGTCTTATGCCAAGGGCTGCTTGGCCGGTGGCGCCGCGCTGCCTGTTGATGGGCCCTACTGGCAGGCTATGCGCCTGTCCCGTAACCGCAATTGGGGTCACCCGGTTCTGGTGTCCTATTTGGAAAAACTGGCCGAGACTGTCGCCACAAGGGATGGCTGGAACGGGCTGATGGTTGGTGATCTGGCGCAGCCGCGTGGTGGCCCCATGTTGACCGGGCATGCGTCTCATCAAATTGGCCTGGATGCTGATATCTGGTTGCGCCCCATGCCCGACCGTGTGTTATCACGCAAGGAACGCGAAGAGACTTCAGCGATTTCCGTGCTGAAAAAAAATTCTTTGTATGTGGATGATAATGTGTGGACTGATGCGCATCTTCGCGTTCTGAAACGGGCCGCCTCCTATGATGAAGTGGCGCGCATCTTTGTCCATCCCGGCATTAAGAAAAAACTTTGTGAGACGGCAGGCAGTGATCGGGCTTTTCTGAGGAAAATCCGACCCTGGTACGGCCATCACTATCATTTTCACGTACGTTTGAATTGTCCGGCAGGGTCAAAGGGCTGCGAGAATCAGGCGACGCCGCCAGCGGGCGATGGTTGCGGGGCGCCACTGGATTTTTGGTTTAAGAAAATGAGCGAAAAACCAGCCAAACCGAAAAAACCCAGCACAAAGCCGGCCAAGCCAGTCAAGCCGCGTTACACCAAGCTGAGTGATTTGCCGCAGGCATGTGGCACTGTGCTGGATGCCCCTGCGCCAGGCGGCATAGCTGTGCGCAAACTGGCGTTGACCTGGCCTCCACACCCCTGGAAAAACGCACCTCCGCCCAAGGCGCGTCCGATCAGGTAATGGATTTGGTCAGAGTGGTCTGACTACCACCACTGTTTGGGTGAGAAACGACCGGCGGCCTGTTCCAGAACTTCACCAACGGAGAACAGCGTTTCCTCGTCAAATGCTTTGCCGATGACCTGAAGGCCGAGCGGCAGTCCATCCTTGTTGATGCCCGCTGGCACGGAGATGCCCGGCAGGCCGGCCATGTTGACCGTCACTGTGAAAATATCATTGAGATACATTTTCACCGGATCAGCTTTCATGGTTTCATCGCCAATGGCAAAGGCGGCTGACGGTGTGGCCGGTGTCAGAATGGCGTCCACCCCATCTGCAAAAACCGTCTCAAAATCACGTTTGATAAGGGTCCGGACTTTCTGCGCGCGCAGATAATAGGCATCGTAATAGCCTGCTGACAGCACATAGGTACCGATGAGCACGCGGCGCTTGACCTCATCCCCAAACCCGGCGGCGCGGGTTTTTTCATACATGTCGATAATATCATCGCCTTCGACACGCAGCCCATAGCGAACACCATCATAGCGCGCCAGATTGGACGACGCCTCGGCCGGAGCCACAATGTAATAGGCCGGCAGCGCGTATTTCGTATGGGGCAGCGAAATCGGTACAATTTCCGCACCGGCATCTTTCAGCCAGGCTTTGCCCTGTTCCCAGAGCGCCGTAATCTCTTCCGGCATGTCGTCGGCAACATATTCAGCTGGAATGCCAATACGCATGCCCTTCACGCTCTTGCCAATGGCGGCCTCATAATCCGGCACAGGAATGTTGGCGGATGTCGTATCTTTCTCATCCACAGAGGCCATGGATTTCAGCATGATGGCTGAATCGCGCACAGACCGGGTAATCGGTCCGGCCTGATCCAGTGATGAGGCAAAGGCAACAACGCCCCAGCGCGAGCAACGCCCATAGGTTGGCTTGATGCCGACAGTGCCGGTAAAGGCGGCAGGCTGGCGAATGGATCCGCCCG
>CAZOCA010000055.1:0-10231 GCA_964578105.1 uncultured Pararhizobium sp. | reverse complement strand
ATGGCAGCAGGCATTGTCACCAGCCATATCGACCTATCAGCACTTATCGATGCCTCTGCCCCTGTGCAAACACAGTTGGCACAGCAATCGGCAAGCAAACCGCTCGCCCAAACCATTGCCATCGCCCGCGATGAGGCCTTTGCTTTTTGCTATCCGCATCAACTGACAAATTGGCAATCAGCAGGCGCCAGTCTGAGCTTCTTCTCCCCTTTGAATGACGAAGCCCCAGCCTTGGGCACGGACGCCGTTTTTCTGCCTGGTGGTTACCCTGAACTGCACGCCGGTCCTCTTGCCCACGCAGAAAAATTCCGCGAAGGCATGAACGCGGCCAAAGCCAGAAATGCCATCATCTACGGCGAATGCGGAGGCTACATGGTTCTGGGCGACTAGCTGGTCTGCAACGAAAAACACAGCCATAAAATGTTGGGATTATTGCCGCTTGAGACCAGTTTTGCTGAACGCAAATTGCATCTGGGTTATCGCAAACTGAAGCCGCTCCAGACCGAGCCTTTCACATCAACGCTGATGGGCCATGAATTTCACTATGCAAGTACAGTGCGCACGGGCACCGCAGATGCACTTTTCGAAGCAGAAGATGCTTCCGGCGTTGCAATCGGACCCATTGGGCTGCGCCGCGACACTGTTATGGGATCATTTGCCCACGTGATTTAGGAACGCGCGCTGCAAGGCTGCATCAATCGCCAAATCTGAAGTCCGGCAAACTGACAAAAGCTTCCCGCAAAGCATCACTCCAATTGTCAGAAATGGCTTTGTAATGTGGATTGGTTTCGGTGATTCGAACCTGTCGACCAGCCTTTAAGGTGCCTGTCTCATAAGTCTGGACATCAAACGGCAAGGCCACTGACAAATTTGATTTGACCGTACTGTCAAAAGAAACCAGCAGCAGTTTCACCGCTTCTTCAAATCCCATTCCCGGATCGTAAGCACGCACCAGAATAGGTTTGCCGTATTTGGTTTCACCAATTTGAAAAAAGGGCGTATCGTCAGTTGCTTCGATAAAGTTTCCTTCTGGATAGACCAGAAAAATCCGCGGCTCCATGCCTTTGATCTGTCCGCCAATAATCATCGTTGCGCTGAAGGAACTGTCGCCCTTCTGGCCAACATTTGCATTGGCTTGGATAACCTCTTTCAACACCTCGCCAACAATGGCGGCAATCCGAAACATGGACGGCGCTTCAAGCACTGACGGGTTGCGGTCTTCCGGCGCTTTGCTGCGTTCATCCAGCATGCTGATCACGGCCTGCGTGGTTGCCAGATTGCCCGCTGTCAAAAGCGTGATGACGCGATCACCGGGAACTTCCCAAGTGTGCATTTTTTTAAATGTTGAAACATTGTCGACGCCCGCATTCGTGCGGGTATCCGACATAAAGACCAAGCCTTTTTCAAGCTTTAGACCAACGCAATAAGTCATTTGCGCGACACTCTTTCCATGGGGTGCGAATCATATGCTCGAACCTGACGCCGGACCCTACTGCTCCACACGAATCGAGACAACCAGAGTTTCATCCAGATTTCCGCCTTGAGAGCCAAACCGGACGCCTCGAATTGGCGCCACGTCACGATAGTCCAGACCTGTGGCCACTCGAACATAGCGTTCATCGGGAGAAATGCCGTTGGAGACGTCAAAACCAACCCAGCCCAGCGCGGGCAGATGGGCTTCGGCCCATGCATGGCTGGCCACTTGATCAGTCTGCCCGTCCATCAGCAGATAACCACTGACATAGCGTGCCGGAATTCCGGTAAGCCGGCACACGGAGATGAAAATATGCGTGTGATCCTGGCAAACACCTGTTCCAATTTCCATGGCCTGTTCAGCCGTGGTTGCAGAATGAGTGGTATCAGTCACGTAATCGACATTGCCAAGAATTGCAGCTGACAGAGCGTGCATGCCCTCTACAGTTTCGTCCGGTTTGAAGTCCCGTGCCAATTTGCGAATGTGTGGGCCGGGCGCCGTCAAATCAGTGCTGCGTTCAAACATCCACAGAGGCGCAAAACCTCCATGCGAGCCGATAATACCGGAATTGTCGCTGGTTTCCACTTGCCCGCTGGACCGGATTTCAACTCGGCTGACATCCGGTTCGATTTCTACCAGATCCACACGATTATTGTTGTGATCCTCATAGGACAGACTCACAGTCCCACCGGAAATTTGCGTGTTCCAGTCTTTAACGGTCTGTCCTGCACGCGATTTGGGCGTCAGCCGCAATTGCTGAAGCGCATAGGAAACCGGATCGCTGTACAGATATTCAGTCACATGAGAAATGGTAAGCAGCATGGTCTTCTAACTGTTGGTTGCCATCAGTGCCCAAAATCGGACATCAACTATTGAAACGATATGCCTCATCTATAAGCAGACCGAGGCGATTATTGTCGCGAACAAAATCCCGGATAAACTGGTGAAGACCCTGATCAAATATGTCCTCAACGACCTTCCCTTTCAGACGCGCCCGAATGGCATCTGCATGATCATGACAGGCATGACGAGCGTCATAATCTGATTCAAGATAACCAAGGTTTGACACGATTTTATTGTAGCAGAATGCCAAAGATCGGGGCATGCGCGAATTCAGGATCATGAAATCCGCAATGGTCGCCGCCTGATAGTCATCATCATAGGCCCAACGATAGGAACGGTGCGCGGACACAGACCGCAAAATTGATTCCCATTGCACATTATCCAATGAAGAGCCGACATAAGACACCGATGGCAGCAGCACGTAATACTTCACGTCAAGAATACGGGCTGTTGCATCCGCCCGCTCAATAAATGTTCCCAACCGACAGAAATTATACATGTCATTGCGCAGCATCGTGCCGTGCAGGGCACCACGCATACGCGCACTTTGCTGGCGAATGGCTTCCAGAAGCGCGGGCAATTCGCGTGGCTTTATAGTCGGCTTCAAGGCCGCGTCGAGTTCCATCCAGGCTTCGTTGACAGTTTCCCAGACTTCGCGCGTCAAAGCGGTACGCACGGTCCGCGCATTGTTGCGCGCACGCTCCAGCACTGCGATCACGCTGGATGGGTTGGATTTGTCCCGCAACAGAAAGTCAACCACGCCTGCGGCAGACACCGCATCATGCGTCAGCTTGTAGCTGCTCAGTGCTCCGGCGGTTGCCAGAACCGACACCCACTCTTCCTCGTCACCTGATGAGCGTGTCAGTGCTATGCGCAGGCCGGTATCCACCAGTCTGGCCGTATTTTCAGTGCGCTCAATGTTACGGAAAAGCCAGAACAGGCCATTTGCGGTTTTGCCCAGCATCGCCCTATTCCTCCAGCACCCAGGTATCCTTGGTGCCGCCTCCCTGACTTGAATTCACAACCAGAGAACCTTTTTTCAACGCAACGCGCGTCAAGCCACCTGGAATAATGTCGATCTTGTTCTTCGAAACCAGCACATAAGGACGCAAATCCACATGGCGCGGCGCGAGTCCCTTCTTGGTCAGGATCGGAACCGTCGACAGCGACAGGGTTGGTTGCGCAATGTAATTGGACGGCCTTGCCCGCAACTTGGCTCTGAATTGGGCCAATTCTTTCTTGCTGGCAGCAGGGCCAACCAGCATTCCATACCCGCCGGAGCCGTGCACTTCTTTCACCACGAGTTCTGAAAGATGCTCCAGCACATATTGCAGGGAATCTGCCTCAGAGCAGCGCCAGGTTGGCACATTTTTCAAAATTGCGCTCTCTCCGGTGTAGAACTCAATAATTTCAGGCATATAGGAATAGATTGCTTTGTCATCGCAAACGCCGGTACCGGGCGCATTGGCAATGGTAATATTGCCAGCACGATAAACATCCATAATGCCCGGAACACCCAGCATCGAATCGGGTCGGAAGGTCAAGGGATCAAGGTAATCATCATCGATCCGTCGGTAGATCACATCAAGCGTTTTATAGCCGCTTGTCGTGCGCATTTTTACCTTGCCGTCAATTACGCGCAGATCATGCCCTTCAACTAATTCCACGCCCATATGGTCGGCCAGAAAAGAGTGTTCGAAATAGGCGGAATTAAAAATACCGGGGGTCAGCACGCCAACGGTCGGCTTACCTTCGCAGCCCGGTGGCGCGACACTGGAAAGACTGCGGCGCAAAAGCCTTGGGTAGTCGCCAACTGTCCGCACCTTGTTGAGTGAAAACAGTTCCGGAAACATCTGCATCATCGTTTCGCGATTTTCCAGCATGTACGACACACCTGACGGCGTGCGTGCATTGTCTTCCAGCACAAAAAATTCATTGGGACCCGTGCGCACAATGTCTGTTCCCACAATATGGGTATAGACGTTGCCCGGAGGAGACATGCCGATCATGCTCGGCTCAAACGCGATGTTTTGAGCTATCAGATGTGCGGGAACACGGCCGGCTTTCAGAATTTCCTGGCGGTGATAAATATCATGTAAAAACGCATTGATGGCGCGAACGCGCTGTTCAATGCCACGCGCCAATCGGTTCCACTCAGGGGCCGCAATAATACGCGGAATGATGTCAAACGGAATGAGGCGCTCAGCAGCTGCCTTTTCACCGTAGACGTTAAAGGTGATACCCGTCCGGCGAAATATGGATTCCGCTTCTGCTGCCTTGGCATTGAGGCGTTTCATATCCTCGTCACCAAACCACGCATTGAAGGTTTCATAGGGCGCACGACAGGACGTGTCAGCTGGATCTATAATTGTAGCAGGACCGCTTTCCATCGGGCGGTCACCATACATCTCATCAAAGGCGGTTTTACTGTTGCTCATAAAATTCAGCTTAGAGCAGCTTGCACGCATTGCAAGACTCTTTGCTGCGCTGCATCACCATGGGTATGTCGCAGATATCGTTTTCTCAGGAATTTTTGCCAGCAACATCAAGTTTCTGCCTCTCAAGTCCTTGATGCCGCTGCCATTGCGCCGTATGTATTTTCAATGTTTGCTAAGCTCAAAACACTTATTGGTACCTTCACTGGCGATGAAGAGCCGCATTTTGCGGAAACGGACCCACGTCTGGCTGCTGCTGCACTGCTGGTCCATACCATCTCCATCGATGGCGTTATTACCGACGAAGAAAAAAGCCAGTTGCAGGCCGTTCTTCAAAGTAAATACGAACTCACTCTGGAACAAGCAGATGAGTTGATTGAAGATGCCAGTGCGGCAGACAAGGAAGCGGTCGATCTTTACGGCTTCACCAGCGTGCTTAAACGCCATCTCAGTGAAGAAGAGCGTCTCGATATTCTGGCCATGATCTGGGATATGGTCTATGCAGACGGCGTCGTTCACGAATTTGAAGACAATCTTGTCTGGCGAATTGCAGAATTGCTGGGCGTGTCGTCACGGGATCGAATGATCCTGAAGAAACGTGCCAGGAAACTCGCCGAATGAATCTGAAGCCGTTTCAGGCATCCGGTCAGACATCTGATCAGGCATCTGATCAGGCATCTGATCAGGCATCTGGCCTCCCGGCCCGACACTCCAGCAGAACAATTGCAGTTGTCCTTCATCAGGCAGGCTCTAGCCCGGGCCGCGTGGGCCAATGGCTTGAACGCCAGGGCTACGAGTTGGACATCCGCAAACCACCCTTGGGTGATCCCCTTCCAATTGATCTGACCCATTATGCAGGTGCTGTGGTGTTTGGTGGTCCGATGAGCGCCAATGATGACGACGCCTATGTGCGTGACGAGATCGACTGGTGTGGGCACTGCCTGAAACAGGAAGTCCCATTTCTCGGCATCTGCCTTGGCGCACAAATGCTGGTTCGTGCACTGGGTGGCAGTGTTACGGCACACCCGGAAGAACATGCCGAAATCGGCTATTATCCCCTTTACCCCACCGAAGCTGGAAACAGCCTGCTGCCTGACTGGCCACGCATGATTTATCAGTGGCACAGAGAGGGCTTTGAATTGCCTACTGGTGGCACATTGCTGGCAACTGCGGATCTGTTCCAGGAGCAGGCTTTCAAGGTCGGCGCCTCAGCCTTTGGAGTGCAGTTTCACACGGAACTGACGGAAGCCATGATGCGCCGCTGGTTAGTTCGCGGACGGGACAGGCTGGAACTGCCAAGCGCCCAGGAAAGACATGCGCATATTGAAGGCCGCATGATGTATGACGCGCCCATTCGGCATTGGCTGGGCCGGTTTCTGACCGTATGGCTGGCCAGCGATACGCGTGGAAACCCCAGATCTCCTGAACAAAAAACAGCCTGAGCCCTCGGCTCTTGCAATTTGCAGTTAACTTGCTGAATGCGATGCAATTTGCACGAATTAGGACTTAATTAATCATGAATTTCTCAATATCTTGATGCATTCAGCACATTTGCAACCACATCTCGCGTTTTTGTAAACTGGCAAGCCCCTTGCAAGGGTACTGGCAGGTTGGCATCAAGTATTGCGTTCCAACCAAATCATGATCACGCCCGCACGGTGTTTGCGTTGCGGGCGTGTTTCTTTTTTGCTTTTGCGCTTGCGAGCCGGCGGTTCCAACGCTACATCCCATCTAACGAAATCAGTTAATGGGCAGAGCAATGCGGGCTATTCTTGATGTAATCCTTGTGGTGCTGCAACTCTATGTGTGGGTGCTGATCATATCGGCTGTGTTTTCTTGGCTTTACGCGTTCAACGTCATCAATGGCAGTAATCAGGTTGTCGCCACCATCGGCAACACGCTCCATCAATTGACTGAACCGGTTTTGTCGCGCGTACGGCGCTTTGTACCGGCCTTCGGTTCGGTCGACATCTCTCCAATCATTGTGATCCTGGGCATTTTTCTGCTCCAGAACATCATCCGATATTATATTTATCCAAACGTTTTTTAGCGCGTGCCCAAGCGTGCTGGCACTGACAGACTAAGCAAAAGGCCGTTTAATCACGGCCTTTTGCTTATGGTTCTGGCGATCATCAGCACCTGCCCGAACCTTTTATCAGCCAATGATGCAATCATTTCCAGCTACGCGCCCAACGAAGACTGCACCATCGTTGAAGAAACCGATGCCATTATCGGTTATCGCTGTCCGGGCGTGTTTGATGTGGATGTCTGGTTCTCCATCGGCGATGCACGTTGGACGGTCTCGTTCCACAAGAAGCGCCCCACCGGTCTTGTGCTCAATCAGGGGTTTAACCGGGCCCATCATCCCGATTTACAAATCGAATGGCGGTTTGACGGCAATCGCCCTATGGCCGCATTACAGCTATGGCGCTTCTATGATGACGCTGGAGATTTGGATGACGGGGCGTGGGTGATTACGAAAATTGATGACAATGAGGTCTGCCACATGGGCTTTGTCGACCGCCTGCAAAATCAAGACCCTTTGGCACTGGCGCGTAAATTTGCCGATGCCAACGCACGGTCCTTTTCCTGCGCAGACGATCCGGTTTGGATCGGCAATGCGCCCCAAATATCAGGCCACACACACCACACAACCCGCTGACAGGTCGCGACCGCACCTTTGGTACGTCGCACATGTCAATTGACGTGGATGCCCACTGCAGGTACTCAACCCCTTCATGAAATGCGTCCTGGCAGGGGCTGAAAGTGATCGTCGGTGCGGTTGACCCAAATGCGGAACCAAAACCGGACATTTCAATTGGATGACGACCATATTGCATGGTTGCGCAAACCTGCCATGACAACACAGAAGGCAGGATGATGAGCGAAACAAATCCCGGTATCCCAGACAAATTCGGTGTGATGGTCTGCGGACATGGCAGCCGAAACCGCAACGCGGTCGGCCAGTTCTCCGTTTTGGCAGAACGCCTGCGCCCCCATTTCCCCGATTGGCCCGTTGAATATGGCTATCTGGAGTTTGCAAACCCGATCATAGGTGATGGTCTGGACAAGCTGCGCGATCAGGGCTGCACTCGAATACTAGCCGTTCCGGGCATGCTGTTTGCTGCAGGTCACGCCAAAAACGATATTCCATCGGTTCTGAACACCTATCAGGCAAAAAACCCAGACGTCAAAATTGAGTATGGCCGGGAATTGGGCATCGATCCCAAAATGCTGAAGGCCGCGAGTGACCGTATTCAGGAGTGTATTGACAGCGCGCCAAACACTGCTGAAAATCATGAAACACTGTTGATGGTCGTTGGGCGCGGCGCATCTGATCCGGATGCAAATTCCAACATCGCCAAAGTCATGCGCCTGCTCTGGGAAGGTTTCGGCTTTGGTTGGGGCGAAGTCGCCTATTCCGGTGTTACATTCCCACTTGTGGAGCCTGCTTTGCAGAACATCTCCAAAATGGGCTTCAAGCGCGTCATCGTCTTTCCATACTTCCTGTTCACTGGCGTTCTTGTGCGCCGGATTTATGATGGTGTGGATACAGTGGCTTCAGAACAGCCTGAAACAGAATTTCTAAAAGCCGGTTTTTTGAATGACCATCCACTGGTCATCGAAACCTTTGCTGAGCGTGTCCGCGAAATCATAGCCGGCGAAAACTTGATGAATTGCCAGATGTGTAAATACCGCACACAAGTGCTTGGCTTTGAAGATCAGGTCGGCCTGGCTCAGGAAAGCCACCACCATCATGTGGAAGGCAAGAATGAGCCTTGCAATCTGTGCAAACCAAATGGTGACTGCACGGGTGCCTGTGAAACCGAAATCCGCGCGAATATGCATCAGCACCATCATCATGACCATGATCATGCGCACGAAGATGGACACACGCATGATGATGGACACAGCCATCACCCATATCCCCATGCGGACCATCCCATGGGCCCGAAAACATTGCTGGATGAATGAGCTGCAATGAGCCAGTTTGACTACATCAAGGACCCGGCAGAAATCTATCGGCGGTCTTTCCAGATCATTGCCGAAGAAGTGGATTTCTCGGCACTGCCTGCAGCGATGCATGCCGTTGCGCGACGTCTGGTTCATACCGGCGGCATGATCGATGTATTGGACGATCTTGAGTTCTCCGATGGTGCCGCCGAAACCGGTGCAAAAGCGCTCGCCAACAATGCACCAATCATCTGCGATGTAACAATGGTCGAAGCTGGAATCACAAAACGGCTCCTGCCTGCAGCCAACAGAACACTCTGCGCGCTGGATGACACCAAAACCAACATCATTGCCGCCAAAGAACTGACCACGCGCTCTGCCGCTGCAATGGATGTCCTTGCCGACCAGTTTGAGGGCGCCATCATTGCCATCGGCAATGCGCCAACCGCATTGTTTCGGGTTCTGGAACTGGTCGCGGCAGGCGCTCCGGTGCCTGCCTTGGTGTTGGGTTTCCCAGTTGGTTTCGTTGGTGCTGCGGAATCCAAACAGGCCCTGGTTGAAAACACAATGAACTTGCCCTTCATGGTACTGACCGGCAGACGGGGCGGCTCAGCCTACGCAGCCGCAACGGTCAATGCGTTGGCGCTGGGAGAAGCAACCCATGGCTGAACAAACGCCAAACGGACGCTGGCTGTCAGTCATCGGCATGGGAGCGGACGGGCTGAACAGTCTTTCCGCCAAAGCCAGAACGGCACTGGACGCCGCCGATATTCTTGTATCCTCACCACGCCTGTTTGCCCTGATCCCACAAGATGACCGCCCACGCATTGAATGGAGCAGTCCGTTCTCAGCCACATTGCCAGCCATAAAAGCTTGTCGGTCTCAAAAAATTGCCATCATCGCAACGGGTGATCCGCTTTGCTATGGCGTCGGCAACTGGCTTCTGACGAAATTTCCCATCGAGGAAATGTCTATTTTTCCAGGAATTTCTGCGTTTGCATTGACCTGCGCCCGCATGGGCTGGCCACAGCACAAGGCAATCCTTCACACACTGCATGGCCGCGATGACAGCACCATTCGAGATGCGATTACACCCGGTGCTAAACTGGTTGTTCTGTCAGCAGATGCAAAAACACCGAAATCCATCTGCACACATCTGGTGAAGCTTGGGTATGAAAACGCAACAATCAGCGTTCTGTCCCATCTTGATGGCAGTAAGGAAAACAGAATTGATGGCGTTGCGAAAGACGGCGAATCCCTTTTCGACGCTGCATTTGAAGCTAATCCCGATAATGATCTGAACACGGTGGCAATTCATTGCGTTGCCGGGACAAACGCACGCATTCTGTCTCGCGCGCCCGGCCTGTCCGATCACCATTTTTCCAAATTCAGAAAAATGACCAAAAGCGAGTTGCGCAGTCTTGCACTTTCGAGGCTCGCCCCGCAGCCTGGCGATATCATGTGGGATGTAGGTGCCGGTTCGGCGTCTGTAGCCGTCGAGTTTTTGCGTCTGGCGCCAGGCGGA
>CAZOCA010000054.1:536-10240 GCA_964578105.1 uncultured Pararhizobium sp. | reverse complement strand
CCTTGGCCACTGTACGTGCCTTAACGCCTGAACGACCGTTTAGTACACGATCAATGGTCGCGAGGCTTACTCCTGCCTCAGCCGCCAGGTCTTTTGCTGTTGGTCTCATCTACCTAAAATATTCCTCATCGCGGGGATTCGCCCTTTTGCTCTTGGGCTGAATTGTTCAACAAAACCGACAGTAAATCAACTTTTGAGGTGCGCACCTCAAAATTAACTTGCAATGAGGTGCGCACCTCATTATAGGTGCTAACAGGTGATCCTGCCATGATTGTAGGATTATGAAACGGGAGGAATATTTATTATGAAAACCAAACTGATGAATTCTGCCGCCGCTATCGGCTTGCTTTTTGGGGGAGCCGTTGTCGCTACAACTGCAAGCACCAGCTCTGCACAAGCCGCGGATCTGACGCTGTGCTGGGCTGCTTGGGATCCTGCAAATGCACTTGTTGAAATGAGCAAGGAATTTGAAGCCCAATCCGGCCATAATATGAGCTTCGAATTTGTGCCATGGCCAAATTTCGCCGATCGCATGCTCAATGAATTGAACTCAGGCGGTAAGCTTTGCGATCTGCTGATTGGCGACAGCCAATGGATTGGCGGCGCGGCGGAAAATGGCCAGTACGTCAAATTGAATGATTTCTTCGATAGCGAAGGCATCAAAATGCAAGATTTTCTGCCAGCGACCGTTACCGGTTATGCTGAATGGCCGAAAAATACGCCAAACTATTATGCCTTGCCAGCCTATGCCGACGTCGTCGGGTGGACCTACCGCAAGGACTGGTTCTCACGCCCGGAAATTCAGGCTGAATTCAAAGAGAAATATGGTCGCGATCTGGATGTTCCTGCAACGCTTGAAGAGCTCAAGCAGGTTGGCGAATTTTTCCAGGGTCGTGAAATTGATGGCGAGAAAGTCTACGGCGCTGCGATCTACACAGAGCGCGGCTCTGAAGGCATCACCATGGGCGTTACCAACGCACTCTACAATTATGGCTTCCAGTACGAAAACCCTGATAAACCCTATGATCTTGAGGGATTTGTGAATTCAGATGGCGCTGTAGAGGGTCTTGAATTCTACAAGGCCATGTATGATTGCTGTACGCCTCCGGGCGCTTCTGACGCCTATATGTCCCAGAACATTGATGCCTACAAATCCGGTCAGGTCGCCATGCAAATGAACTTCGCGTTCATCTGGCCTGGTGTTGAGGCTGATCCGAATGTTGGCGGCGGTAAGTCAGGCTACTTTGCCAATCCGGCTGGTCCTGCTGGCCAGTTCGCCCAACTCGGCGGTCAGGGTATCTCCGTTGTCGCGAACTCTGACAACAAGGATGCAGCGCTGGAGTACATCAAGTGGTTCGCGCAACCCGATGTCCAGCAGAAATGGTGGGATGTTGGTGGCGCATCTGCCATGCGGGCTGTTGTAGAAGCTCCGGACTTTGCAAGCAGCCAGCCTTATGCACAAACCTTCCTCGACTCAATGGCAATCGTGAAGGACTTCTGGGCTGAACCGTCTTATGCCTCTCTGCTTCTACCTATGCAGGAGCGTATTCATAATTACGTTGTTGCAGGAGGCGGCACGGCCAAAGAAGCGTTGGATGGCCTGGTAAAAGAATGGGATGAAGTCTTTGAAGACGAAGGCAAAAAATAAGCCTTAGTCTTTGGGCTCCTCCCAATAGATAGTGGGGCCGGAACACAAATTCCGGCCCCACATATCAGAACCAGGTAAAAACCATGTCAAACTCAGTCATAGACCGCGCAGCTCGGGCTACACCGAATGCTATGGCAACAAAGGTAAGAGGGCTTTCAGACAGAGCGATTGCCTGGATATTTGTCGCTCCGACAATCTTCATTTTGCTCGCGATCAATATTTTTCCGCTGATCTGGACCATCTATCTGAGTTTTACGAATTTCCGGGTGAATCGTCCTAATAATGCTGTCGAATGGGTCGGATTGCGAAACTATGAACGTATTCTGGGTGACGCTGATATCTGGATTACCATGCAGGCGACAGCGCATTTCCTGATCTGGACGATTATCTGTCAGGTCCTGATTGGCTTTACGCTTGCCTATCTGATCAACAAGAAATTTCGTGGAAACGACCTCTGGACTACAATAATCGTGTTTCCGATGATGCTCTCTCCCGCAGTGGTCGGCAATTTCTGGACCTTTCTGTATCAGCCTCAAATCGGTCTGTTCAATTATGTCATTGGATTTCTGACAGGTGCTGATCCGTCCAGTTTTTCCATGATCGGCGAAGTGTCGCTTGCGCCTTGGGCAATCGTAATTGTTGATACCTGGATGTGGACACCCTTTGTCATGCTGATCTGCCTTGCAGGCCTTCGCTCCATTCCGGACAGCATTTATGAAGCTGCCGAATGCGACCGAGCCAGCAAGTGGCGACAATTCTGGACGATCACAATTCCCATGATCCTCCCATTCCTGATGTTGGCAGTGCTGTTTCGCGGAATCGAGAACTTCAAGATGTTCGATCTGGTCGTGCAATTGACCGGAGGTGGCCCCGGCAACACAACCACACTGACATCAATCGATCTCAAGCGTGAGGCGTTTGAAAAGTGGCGCACGGGTTATTCTTCCGCCTACGCGGTAATTCTCTTTGTGACGGTGTTTGGGCTTGCATCCATCTATGTGAAGGCGCTTAACAAGGTGAAACAAAGATGAGCTTTTCAGTCACTGAGCCGTCAGTTCGGCAGAAATGGATCGCTGGTAGTCTGGTGATCTTCTATGCTCTGATTACCATGCTGCCATTGCTCTGGATCGTGGCGACGGGGTTTAAGTCATCAACAGACTCAATTGCATACCCGCCCAAAATCCTGTTCCAACCAACGGTCGAAGGTTATGTCAATGTGTTCACAACGCAGACGCGATTGAGCGCAGAACTGGCCGAACAACCCCGTGAAGACCTGCCCTGGTATGAACAACTGGCGCGCAACAAGGGCAACACGATTGTTGGTGTTTCCCGATATTCCGAACGGTTTTTGAATTCTGTCATCATCGGCTTTGGTTCAACGTTTTTTGCAATCGTATTGGGAACCGCTGCCGCTTATGCGTTCTCAAGGTTCAAAGTGCCACTGAAAGATGATCTGCTGTTTTTCATTCTTTCAACCCGCATGATGCCGCCCATTGCGGTCGCTATTCCGATCTTCCTGATGTTCAGGAATTTGGGTCTCAATGACACGCATGCCGGTATGATCCTGCTTTACACGGCGATAAATCTGTCGCTTGCGGTTTGGCTTATCAACGGGTTCATCGACGAAATTCCGATCGAATATGAAGAGGCCGCCCTGATTGACGGATACACGCGGTTTCAGGCCTTCTACAAAGTCGTTCTGCCACAGGCTGCAACCGGCATCGCTTCGACAGCTATTTTCTGCCTGATTTTCGCGTGGAATGAATACGCTCTGGCTGTTCTTCTGACCTCCGGCACGGCCCAAACAGCTCCGCCATTCATTCCGACCATCATTGGTGTCGGCGGGCAGGATTGGCCAGCTGTCGCCGCAGGAGCAACAATCTTCCTGGTGCCTGTGATGGTGTTCACAATTCTCCTGCGCAAACATCTTTTACGCGGCATTACATTCGGAGCTGTTCGCAAATGACAAATTTCTTCGATGGTTTGCTGCGCTTCAGGCGCGGTTCTTGGGAAATGTTGGCGTCGATCCTGATTGCGCTGGGTGTTGTCATGCTCATGCAGCCTTTTGTGCTGTCGTTGTTCACTTATTCCTTCATCATAACTTTGATTGGCACAGTCATGTTCATCATTGTCAGCCACTTCCCGGAGTAACCCATGGCGCAGATAATGATCAAAAATGTGCGCAAGGATTTCGGTTCATTCAATGCTGTAAAGTCCTCGACTTTCACCATTGAAGATGGCGAATTTTTCATGCTCCTCGGCCCATCAGGTTGCGGCAAAACCACGACTTTGCGAATGATGGCGGGCCTTGAACTCCCGACCAGCGGTGAAATCTACATTGAAGGTGAAGAGGTGGGTATGAAGCCTGCCAGCCAGCGCGACATTGCATTTGTTTTTCAAATGTTTGCGCTCTATCCACATATGAATGTCGGCAAAAATATTTCCTACCCGTTGCGCAGCCAAGGCATGCCAAAGGCCCAGATAAAGAAGAAAGTTGGTGAAGTTGCCGAGATCCTCGGTATTACCGATATTCTCAATCGCCCGGTAGGTGGATTGTCAGGTGGCGACCGTCAGCGTGTGGCGCTGGGGCGTGCAATTGTTCGTGACCCCAAAGCCTTTTTTATGGATGAACCGCTGGGCGCGCTTGATGCCGAGTTTCGCGAACACATGTCGGCAGAACTTCGTGCACTGCATGATCGCATGGGGGCAACCACGGTTTACGTGACCCATGACCAGCTGGAAGCGATGCAGATGGGCGACAAGATTGTGGTGATGAACCATGGTGTTGTTGAACAATTCGGACGACCGCAGGAAATATATGATTGGCCATCGACAATGTTTGTCGCCAGCTTTCTGGGGTCTCCTTCGATGAACTTTTTGACGTTCGAAGGAATGATTGGGAACAATCAACGCACTATTAAGATGAACGGTGTCGATTTCGCAATACCAGAATCGCTGGAAGGTGCGCGCGGCAAACTGGCTTTTGGTGTTCGGCCGGAGCATGTGCAGTTCTCCGATTCAAGCGCATACAAAGGTGAAGTGCTCGCGACAGAGTATCTCGGTACGACGCAGATCGTGACCCTGGCCACAGCCAATGGCGAGATAAAATCGCGTGTTAATGCCGCTCAATCAATTCAAGTAGGTGATCACGTTGGACTTCAGTTCGACCCGCGCACCATCACGATTTTCAACGTCGATAAGGGTAAAGCCCTGCTGTCACTGGCCAATCAGGAGGTCTTAAAACATGGCTGAAGTCATTTTTAAAAATGTGACCAAAAAATTCGACTCGGACATAGCGCTCGACAATTTCAGCATGACCATTGCAGATGGTTCCTTCGTGGTTCTGCTTGGCCCCACAGGGGCTGGGAAGACCACAAGTCTGCGGATGATATCAGGTCTTGATAAGCCAGATTCCGGGGAAATTTTTATTGGTGGACATTCGATGGCTGGCCTGACGCCAGCGCAGAGAAATGTTGCCATGGTTTTTCAGCAGTATTCCTTGTATCCGCACCTGACTGTCCGCGAGAATTTGGAATTTCCACTCAAATCACCGCTTCTCAAAACGCCAGCAGATGAAATCACCAGAAAAATCCATGAGGTCGCCGAGGTCCTGCAAATTTCGCACAAGCTGGATAACAAGGCGACGGCATTATCAGGCGGTGAGATGCAGCGTGTTTCCATTGGTCGAGCATTGGTCAGAAACCCCTCGATCTATCTTATGGATGAGCCACTAAGCTCACTGGATGCCAAGCTTCGCGCCGATTTGCGCATTGAACTGAAGCGCATTCAGTCAAAATCTGGCGCGACACTTCTCTATGTAACGCACGACCAGATTGAAGCCATGACAATGGCCACGCATGTTGGCGTTCTTGATCGCGGAAAACTGGTGCAATTTGGTAGCCCGCGAGAAATCTATGAAAATCCGGTGAGCATCTATTCCGCCAGCCGCCTTGGCCAGCCAAGAGTAAATATTTTGCCCGCCACCATTTTTGCAGGCGCACCGGACAATGCTGCCAAAATTGGCCTTCGGCCGGAGCAAATTGTGCAAGGCGAGGGCGAAGACAGTCTCGTGACACGGATTGAGCATCTGGGTGACCAGACGCGCTTGCATCTTTCATTCAAGAGCCATGACTTGATTACTGTGACCGATGCGCACACCCGATTGAACGAAGGTGACATTGTTAAAATACGGCCAGAGAAACCGTTTTATTTCGATGCTGACGGCGCGCGAACTGCTTAGGAGGAGGTCTTAATGACTCAGTTTATGAACAAAAAAGAAGATATCGTCACAGACGCAGTTGATGGTATCATCGTGGCTTCCGGCGGCAAGCTTGCCCGACTGGATGGCTATCCCCACATTCGTGTCGTGGTTCGTAACGATTGGGACAAATCCAAAGTCGCGTTGGTGTCTGGCGGAGGGTCCGGCCACGAACCTGCCCATGCAGGGTTTGTAGGCGAGGGGATGCTAACGGCTGCGGTTTGCGGAGACGTGTTTGCTTCGCCTTCAGTTGATGCGGTGCTGGCAGGTATTCTGGCGGTTACGGGCCCGGCGGGTTGTCTGCTCATCGTTAAGAACTACACAGGTGATCGGCTGAATTTTGGCCTTGCCGCAGAGCGAGCCAAAGCATTTGGTCTCGATGTCAGCATGGTGGTTGTTGATGATGATGTTGCATTGCCCGATCTACCACAAGCGCGTGGCGTTGCAGGAACCCTGTTCGTGCACAAGATCGCTGGTGCATTGGCGGACCGCGGTGTTTCTCTCAAAGAAATTGCCGAACGCGTCGAAAAGGTGATTTCAGGAACCAAAACCATTGGCATGTCGCTCGATACATGCACAGTTCCTGGCTCTCCAAAGGAAACGCGAATTCCCAAAGGTATGGCGGAACTGGGCCTTGGCATTCATGGTGAAGCCGGTGTGGAGCAAATTCAGTATACAAATGCCAAACAGGCAATGGGCGCTGTTGTGGCCAAGCTTGCCGACCATATGGGTGATGGCAATCATGTGGCCTTACTAAACAATCTGGGCGGTGCTTCTGTACTCGAAATGGCCGTTCTGACCAACGAACTGGCGAATTCAGATATTGCCGGTAAACTGAAATGGCTGATTGGCCCGGCTTCTATGGTCACGTCTTTGGATATGCGCGGGTTCTCGGTTTCCGTCTATGCTTCAGATGATGAGGATCTTGAGACACTCTCACACCCAACATCGCTGTCTGCTTGGCCAGGCGTTTCTGAAATCACTCCTGTGACTGTTCTGAACCTGCCTGATGGCCTGGCCCGTATAAAGCCGCTTCCATCAGAGCATCAGGAAACACGCGATTTTCTGATAAAATGTTGCGAAGTTTTGATTGAATCAGAAACTGACCTTAACGCACTTGATGCAAAATCAGGAGATGGTGATACAGGATCAACTTTGGCAGGCGCCTCGCGCGCACTGATCTCTACGATGGACACGCTTCCACTGGCAGATCACACGCAACTCTATCGCGCGATCGGCCAAGAACTAAGCCAGGCGATGGGCGGGTCTTCAGGCGTTTTACTCGCTATCTTTTTTGCGGCAGCCGGTGATGCTGCCTCAAGCGGTCTGTCTATGACCAGCTCCTTGAAAGCAGGTCTGGTGAGAATGCAAGAAGTCGGAGGCGCAAAACTTGGCGATCGAACAATGGTCGACGCACTTCTTCCGGCCCTGGATGCATTGAATGATGGTTGGGATATGGCCGCAAATGCAGCGCGCGCGGGAGCAGATCATACGGCAACGTTGGTCAAAGCCAATGCAGGTCGGGCGACCTATATCAATGCCCAGCAACTTGAAGGCCATGCCGACCCAGGAGCGGAAGCGGTGGCGCGTTTGTTTGAGCACCTGCAGGGTTGAATCATCGGGCTAAAACCCACTGAACCAGAACCGGCTGCCTGTGCGGCCTCTGCGCAAACACAGGCGGTGTGGAGGCGGTTCAGTTTTGATGTGTGATCTTCCCGATGGTTCTCTGATGTTCCCCATCAACGCCTGATGGAAAGATCAAGGCCATGATCAGGGCGCCGTTCAAATCTGGCGCTGAAGTTGATCTGAAATTGAAGAACCCGTTGTTCTTTGATGCTGCCGGTGAAATGGTTTTGGCCTATGCTTGAAAAAGACGACATGAAATACCTGATAAGCACTTGCGCTGCAGTGATCGAAGCGCATGCCGATGAACTGACAGACCTCGACAGTGCTATTGGTGATGGGGATCATGGGTACAATATGAAACGAGGCTTTGAAGCACTGCGCGCAGATGCTGACGTGATTTCAGATAAGCCACTTCCAGATGCTTTGACCGCTGCCGGTATGAAGCTTGTCATGACGGTTGGAGGCGCATCCGGTCCGCTGTTTGGAACATTTTTGATGTCCTTCGGTAAGGAGCTCAATTCCGGTATGGATCCTGCCGGTTTTGCATCAGCCTTTGTCAAGGCAACAGATGCTGTTGCAGCCCGAGGAAAATCTCATGCCGGGCAGAAAACCATGTTGGACGTGCTGTATCCTGTTTCCAAGGCACTGACGGACGGCATTTCGGGCGGTGCGATAGGCGATGTTGCAGAGGCTGCTGCTGAGGCAACCATTCCGATTGTCGCGACCCGTGGGCGGGCATCGTTCCTGGGGGAACGGTCGGCAGGCCATATGGACCCGGGATCAAAATCAACCGCATTGCTTATTCGCAGTGTGACAGACTGGCTGGAGACACGCGCATGAGTGATGCAGGACAAAATGTAGGAATTGTCATTGTATCCCACTCGCCAATGGTGGCAGAAGGAGCCGCTCAGATGGTGCGTCAGATGGTTGGTGGCGAAGTGCCACTGGCCTGGTGCGGGGGCGACCCGGACGGGGGGCTAGGCACAAGTGTGGAAGCCATAAGCAATGCGATCAATTCCGTCTGGTCAGAAGCCGGTGTTGCCGTGCTGGTGGACCTTGGCGGTGCGGAAACGAACTCAGAAATGGCGATTGAATTTATGGGCGCGCCCAAGAGCGATACCATTATCATCTGCAATGCGCCTATCGTAGAAGGTGCGGTTATGGCAGCGACAGAAGCATCGGGCGGAGCCTCCCTTGGTGAAGTCGTTGCAACAGCACAGGAGCTCTCGCCCCTATAGGCGAGTGGATAGTCGTATGGTTGCCCAGACAGATATTGTGATCACACACAGCGTTGGATTGCATGCGCGCCCGTCGGTGAAATTCACCAAGCTTGCCAAGACATTTGATTGCAAGATTGAAGTGTCAGTGAACGATACGGATAAATGGATTGATGCCAAGAGTATTGTGAAAATCATGGGCATGAAGGCACCTGCAGGCACACAGTTACATATCCGCGCTGATGGTGCGGCCGCGGATGATGCGGTTGCTGCCCTGTATGGGTTGGTTGAGCGGGACTTTGATGAGTGCCATGGCGCTGCCTCTGCCGATGAGAAAATTGCCGATGCCAACTCCGCTTGAAATCAAGGGTCAGGTTGCAAGTGAAGGCTTTGCTGCAGGACCCGTATGGCTGGCGCAGGATCGAATGGTGCCGCGCTATGAGCGGAAAGATACATCGCAGGCTCAAGCGCAGGCCTTGGCTGATTGCGTTGCCACTGCCAGCGGCCATACAGCCGAACTTGTCGAAAGTGCGCAGGGCGATGCTGCGGATATTCTGGAATTTCAACTGGCGATGTTGGAAGACGACACATTTGTTGAGGCTGCCAATGAACTGATCGAGGCCGGGCTTGGTGCCGATATTGCCTGGCGGTCAATTCTGGATGATGAAATTGCCGGCTATGAGGCCTCCGATGATGAATATTTCCGTGCCCGAGCAGCAGATCTTCGGGATGTGAAGGACCGCGTTCTTGTGGCGTTGACCGGGGCCGCCGTCGAGACCATTCCAAAAGGGTCTATCTATCTGGCTGATGATATTGCGCCGAGCCTGTTTCTGTCTCATGACTGGAGCGGGGGTGGCCTGGCGCTGCGGGACGGCAGTGTAACAGGGCATGTGGCAATGCTTGCCCGCCAACGCGGTATTCCAGCCCTTGTTGGGCTGGGTGATTTCGTGTGCCC
>CAZOCA010000054.1:0-526 GCA_964578105.1 uncultured Pararhizobium sp. | reverse complement strand
CAGACCCGGCAGCAATTTGATCTGGCGCGCAAGGAATTTGATGCGGCGCGACTTCGCGCGCAGGTTTTTTCAGATCGCCCGGCCGTCACTGCTGATGGTACAGCTGTCAGCGTGATGGTGAATATTGCCGATCCGGCAGAAGTTGAGGACATTCCCATCCAGAATGTGGATGGCGTGGGGTTAATGCGAACAGAATTTCTGTTCGGTCATGCATCCGGCTTGCCGGGGGAAGAGATCCAGTATCTGGCGTATAAGAAGGTTCTGGACTGGTCGCAGGGAAAGCCCGTCACCATTCGAACGGTTGATGCAGGCGGCGATAAGCCGATCAGGGGTTTTACCGAAGATGAGATGAACCCCTTTCTGGGTGTGCGGGGCATTCGCCTGACCTTGAAAAATCCGGATATTTTCCGGCTGCAGATCCGTGCCTTGTTGCGGGCCGGGGTTCATGGCCAGTTGAAAGTCATGCTGCCTATGGTGGCCGTGCCGGAAGAGCTGGACGACACAGTGATGCTGTTTGAGGTTGAGG
>CAZOCA010000053.1:0-10353 GCA_964578105.1 uncultured Pararhizobium sp. | reverse complement strand
TGCCGGAACTCTATGATGGCGGGCAGGGTGGTTTGCTGGATGTCGCGCTTGATCCTAATTTCGCAGATAACCAACTGATTTACCTGTCGTTCTCAGAACTAGGTGAAGGTGGCGCGGGAACGGCTATCCTGCGCGCTCGCCTGATCAGAGACGGCCTTGAGGGCAGTCTTGATCAGCAAGAGGTGATATTCCGGCAGAATATCAAATCTGGCGGCGGGCGTCATTTTGGTTCACGGCTGACATTTGCACCTGACGGCACATTGTTTGCGACGATTGGCGAGCGTGGTGACCCCGACAGAGCGCAGGACCCGCAGGATCATGCCGGATCCGTCATTCGGATCAATTCTGATGGCTCCATCCCTGATGACAACCCGTTTATAGGGATAGCGAACACGCTTCCTGAATTGTGGTCGATTGGCCATCGCAACCCACAGGGCGCGGCAATTCATCCTGAAACAGGTCAGTACTGGACCGTTGAGCATGGCGCACGTGGCGGTGACGAATTGAACCTCCCCATAGCTGGTAAAAACTATGGTTGGCCGGAAATCTCATTTGGCCGCCACTACTCAGGCTTCAAAATCGGTCAGGGCAATGAAGGGGAAGGCTTTGAACAGCCTGTTCATTATTGGGACCCGTCAATCGCCCCGTCCGGACTTTCATTTTACGGTTCGAACGGCGTGGAAAGCTGGAACGGCAATGCTTTTGTTGGCGCATTGAAGGACCAGCTGATAGCACGGCTCGACGTCGATATCAGCGGTGCCTCGCCTCAAGTTGTTCACGAAGAGCAATGGGACATGTCGAAGTGGGGCCGCATTCGCGACGTTGATGTTGATGCGGCAGGCAATATCTGGTTCCTCACCGATGAATATGAAGGCGGTGTCTTTAAAATCACGCCGCAAGCTCAATAACTTCCACTCATCGGTAACAAAGTTAGGCCTTGTCGGTGAAAATACTCTTTTTGCTCCTGCTGCTGCTTGGCGTTGTCGTGCTGGCTTTCATGATTCTGGGGCCCGACAAATTATGGAATCGCTTGCAACAGATTGAACCTGTCGAGCTGTCGACATGGCCCGGACGCGCCACCCCGAATTGGGCTTTGGCCTGTCCGGATACGCCCGGTGGTGGCAGCTTTTGCAAAGGTGCTGAACGCACTCACACGAGCTCTGCAGTCAAGGTAGGCACTGCCGAATTATTAGACTGGTTCATCACCTATGCGACCGGAGACGGCAGATCTGCAGCAAGCGTCGTGACGCGCGATGATGAGCTGAGAAAAGCACGCTTTCAGATTTTGTCATCCGGTTTAAAATTCCCGGACTTTGTTGATCTGGAGATTGTCGATCTGGGAAATGGCACTGCAAGCGCGGCAATTTTGTCGCAGAGCTTGTCGGGCACCGAAGATTTCGGCGTCAATGCTCAAAGGGTCGATGAATGGCTGAAGGCTTATTCGGCTGAATTCCCGCCTGAATAAGGCGGTTATCAATTCAGGTCCGCGCTGGCATAATCCAGCGAATCATCAGGAGCCCCAAGCCATGAAACTCAGCAGCCCCTCATTTGGCGTCTTTATAATATCAGTTGTTCTGTTCGCATTGGTCATTGCGGTCAGATATCTCGGTATCGCCATACCGGTCATATCGGGGAATACATTTGAAATGCTGCTTGTCGCCTATGTGGCGATGCTGGTTGGGGTCATTTTCGGCAATATTTAGAATGTTCTAGCCTTTTTGCGTTCCGCCAACCGTGATCCCGTCAATGCGCAGGGTCGGCTGACCAACGCCAACTGGCACCCATTGTCCGGCCTTGCCACATGTGCCCATACCCCGGTCCAACTGCAGATCATTGCCAATCATCGACACCCGCCGCATGGCATCAGGACCATTGCCAATCAGCATGGCACCCTTCACCGGCGTGCCGATTTTGCCGTTTTTGACGCGGTAGGCCTCAGTGCAGGAAAAGACAAATTTGCCTGAAGTGATGTCGACCTGTCCGCCACCAAAAGAGACGGCATAAATGCCGTCCTTCAATGAGCCGACTATGTCTTCCGGTGCATCATTGCCGCCCAGCATGTAAGTGTTTGTCATGCGGGGCATGGGCACGTGAGCATAGGACTGTCGACGTCCATTGCCTGTGGCCGCAACGCCCATCAACCGGGCATTCTGACGGTCCTGCATGTAGCCAACCAGCTTGCCATCCTCAATCAGAACGGTGTTTGATGTCGGCGTTCCTTCATCATCCACGGTCAGCGATCCACGTCTGGCGGCAATGGTTCCATCGTCAACAATGGTGACGCCTTTGGATGCAACTTGCTCACCCATCAGGCTTGCAAAAGCGGATGTACCCTTGCGGTTGAAATCACCTTCCAAACCATGCCCGACAGCTTCATGCAGTAAAATTCCAGGCCAGCCCGGGCCCAGCACAACATCCATCTCGCCTGCTGGCGCGGCCTCCGCGCCCAGATTGACGCGCGCCTGCCGTATAGCTTCATCGACACCGGCCTTCCAGGCGGTTTCTGTAACGAATGCGTCAAACCCATCGCGCCCGCCAAACCCGTAGGAGCCGGTTTCCTGCCGTGCTCCGTCCTTGGCAATGACAGAAACGTTGAACCGCAGCATGGGGCGAATGTCTTCAACCAGATGGCCATCAGCACGCAGAATTTTTACGATCTGCCAACTGGCCGCCAGGCCTGCTGAGACCTGTGCAATGTCTGCGCCGGTATCTCTGGCATAGGCATCAACAGCTTCCAGCAAAGCAATTTTCTGGCCGTATTCAGGTGATGTCAGAGGATTTTCGTCGCTGTAGAGTTTGGCATTTGTCCCCATCGGCGCATCAGAATAGGTGCCGGAATAGCCTTTGCCGACGGCGCCGACCGCGTCGACCGCCCGGCCCAATGCGGCATCGGACAATTCACTGGAATGGGAATAACCGACAGCCTCGCCACAAACACTGCGCAGCCCAAAGCCCTGGTCAACATCGAAGGTGGCGCTTTTCAGCCGACCATTGTCGAAGCTGAGGCTTTCCTGCTGGCGGTATTCGGCGAACAATTCGCCATCATCAGAATTTACCAGTGCATCGGCAACACGTTGCTGGGTATTGGCGGATGAAAGGTCGAGCCCTGCAAAAAAATCATCTGGTTTGGAAAATGGCATTACGGCAGAGCATCATAGCCAGCGCTGAAGCCGGACAAGGAAATGGGAATGCCGATGCCGTCTTCTGGCGATACAAATACGATGAAGGTAGCCTGCTGCCCGCGACGCAACTTATTGAGCAACTCGTCCTCCATAATAACTTCCGCAAGACAGCCCTCAGCAACGCAACGTACAAAACCAGCACGTCCGATGTCTTCATCGTCTATCTTCAGGCCAAGACCGGATGGCAGGAGTACCCCGAGCGGTGTAATGATACGGAGCAGTTTTGCTTTGCCGTCAGCAGTTTTCAGCATGATGACGCTGAGTCCGACATTGGACCGAGATTCCGCTACGACATACTGCATGAGAGCACACTGAGGTCCCTGAGCACCCGGCGGCGTCTCGCAACGCATGTTCCAGTCACCAAATGGTGTCTGTGACTGCTGAGCATTTGCTGGAAATGACGCAAACGACAGGGCGCTTAAAAACACAAAAGCGGAAAACGCTCGAAAAGAAATCTGCATGGGACCCGATCTCGATTAACCAAAGTTGTAACGTCCCTAGCAGAGCATGGCACGCTGTCAAGCAATGCAGCGGTCAAGCTTGTTGTTCGCTCCCGATTTCAGGCCAAATCCAGTGTTTCTTACGCGAATTTAATGCGCTGGAAGGGCAATCAGGGCCGGAAGCTGCTGCCCTGTGTGGATGTTCCCGAAATCGGGCGATAATCTGTCACAGGTACAATTTAATCTATTGCCCTATTATTTCTGGGGCGGCAGTGAAAGAGGCGAGCTTGATCCGACCGGGCAGGTATAATATTCATTATTGTGAATGTTTATGTGTGTGGTGGCGAAAAGTAGCAGTGTTTGGACGTAAGTTCCTCTCGACACAGCTTGGTAAGCCTCGTATATGATGGCGGAAATATGGAACAGATTTCTGCTTTTTGTGCCCCTGAGGATGGATCATGACCGGACACTGGGGTACTTAGTTGAAACGGAGTCGCTTCTAAAGCGGCACCACACACAAATTCAAACTGGCAAAAGGTTGTCATTATGATGAAGTTGAAGCGCAGTGCGTCCGCGCTTTCGGAATTTTCAAAGCGGTCCGCAACTGTCCTTTTTGGTGGCGTAGCCGCCTCACTTGGGCTCGGTAGTGTCGCTTTTGCTGCCCAACCGACACCTTGGCAGATAAGTTTTCAGGAAGCCGCCGCTCCCGTCATGGAGCAGATTAACTCATTCAACACATTCACTTTGTGGATCGTTACCCCGATCGTGTTGTTTGTTTTGGCACTTTTGATCTTATGCGCGGTTCGGTTTAACTCGAAAGCCAACCCGACCCCGTCTAAGACGACTCACAACGCCATGATTGAGGTAGCCTGGACCGTCGTACCGGTATTGATTCTGGTCGTGATGGCTGTTCCATCCTTCCGTCTGCTCTACAATCAGCTTGAAATTCCAGAAGCTCATATGACGATCAAGGCAACTGGTTATCAGTGGTATTGGGGTTATGAATATCCCGACAATGATGACATCGCCTTTGATTCCTACATGCTGCAGGAAGATGAACTTGGCCCGGATGATCCAAGGCTTCTGGCAGTCGACAACGAGATCGTCGTGCCTGTTGGCAAGGTTATTCGTGTTCAGGTAACGGCAGCTGATGTTTTGCATTCGTTTGCCATGCCTTCCATGGGCCTGAAGATGGATGCAGTTCCCGGTCGGTTGAATGAAACCTGGTTCGAAGCCGAGCGTGAGGGCATTTACTACGGTCAGTGCTCTGAGCTTTGCGGCGTGCTTCATGCCTTCATGCCAATCGCGATCCGCGTCGTCAGCGATGAACAATTCGCGCAATGGGCCCAGATGGCAGTTGAAGACGTGGAAGGTGCCAACGAAATGCTGGCGGGCCTTCTGGATGAGCAGCGCAAACTGGCTCAGCGCTAAGTCTTAAAGGCGCTGGCAGCCAGCGCCGACGAAATTGAAATGGGCCCGATAGGGCAGCCGGGATAGAGAATTTTGAACCATGAGTTCAAAACCGGTAGATGCAGATAGGAGATTTGGACAAATGGCAGGCACCGCAGCACATGCAGACGCCCACGGCCACCCGACAGGTTGGCGCCGCTACGTCTATTCAACAAACCACAAAGATATTGGTACGCTGTATCTGATCTTTGCTATTTTCTCGGGCATTTTCGGCGGTGCGCTCTCAGTTGCAATGCGCATGGAATTGCAAGAGCCGGGCATGCAGATTTTCGGTGATCCACATATGTACAATGTGTTCACCACCGGCCATGGGCTGATCATGATTTTCTTCATGGTGATGCCCGCATTGATCGGCGGATTTGCCAACTGGTTTGTGCCGATCATGATTGGTGCACCGGATATGGCCTTCCCCAGAATGAATAATATTTCATTCTGGCTGCTGCCACCGGCGCTCATTTTGTTGATCATTTCAATGTTTGTTGAGGGGCCTCCCGGCTCTAACGGTGTTGGTGGCGGTTGGACAATTTATCCGCCATTGTCGACCTCGGGACAGCCAGGCCCTGCGATGGACCTTGCAATCCTGTCTCTGCACCTTGCCGGTGCATCATCCATCCTGGGTGCGATCAACTTCATCACGACAATCTTCAATATGCGTGCCCCTGGCATGACATTGCATAAGATGCCGCTGTTTGCCTGGTCCGTATTGATCACTGCATTCCTGCTGTTGCTGTCTCTGCCAGTTCTGGCCGGTGCCATCACCATGCTGCTGACAGACCGAAATTTCGGGACATCCTTCTTTGCGCCTGAAGGCGGTGGTGATCCGATCCTCTTCCAGCATCTTTTCTGGTTTTTCGGCCATCCTGAAGTTTATATCCTGATCTTGCCGGGTTTTGGCATTGTCAGCCACATTATCTCGACCTTCTCCAAAAAGCCGATCTTCGGATATCTTGGAATGGCCTACGCGATGGTTGCCATCGGTGTTGTCGGATTCATCGTGTGGGCACACCACATGTTTACAGTCGGCCTGGACGTGGACACCCAAGCGTATTTCGTGTTTGCAACAATGGTGATTGCGGTGCCGACAGGCGTCAAGATTTTCTCATGGATTGCGACAATGTGGGGCGGATCCATTGAATTCAAGACACCAATGCTGTGGGCGGTTGGATTTATCTTTCTGTTCACTGTGGGCGGTGTTACCGGCGTCCAGCTTGCCAATGCGGGCCTCGATCGGTCAATGCATGATACCTATTTTGTGGTCGCACATTTCCACTATGTGCTGTCGCTGGGTGCCGTGTTTGCCATCTTCGCCGCGTGGTATTACTGGTTCCCGAAAATGACGGGCCTGATGTACAATGAGGCCATTGGTAAACTGCATTTCTATGTCACGTTTATTTCTGTGAATTTGATCTTCTTCCCGCAACATTTCCTCGGAATGGCAGGCATGCCTCGCCGTTATGTTGATTATCCTGACGCGATGGCCGGCTGGAACTATGTATCCTCCATTGGGTCCTATATTTCAGCGTTTGCGGTGTTGATTTTCATGTATGGCATCTATGAGGCCTTCTCGAAAAAGCGGGTCGCGGCTGCAAATCCATGGGGTGAGGGCGCAACGACGCTGGAATGGCAATTGCCGTCTCCGCCGCCCTTCCATCAGTGGGAAAAACTGCCGCGCATCAAATAGAGCGCCCGGCAATTGACTGAAACTGCGCTGCCGGCCTTTCGTGAGAACAGGCTGGCAGTTTGCTTAGAAGACCAACGTAACAAACCAACAAACTGAACCGGGCAAACATGTCGACAGCGGATATCGAGGCACGAACAGAATTGCAGGCACTCGCCGGCACGGCTGCTGAGCACCGTATTTCTCAGGCAGAGCCGCGTGATTTCTTTGCGCTGATGAAGCCTGGCGTGATGCGGCTTGTGGTCTTCACAGCCCTTGTTGGGCTTGTGAGCGCAGCGGCAACGTCTGGCACCATGCTTTTGGGCCCGGTCACGGGCGCCATTGCTTTGTTTTGTATCGCTATTGGCGGCGGTGCGTCCGGCGCGCTGAACATGTGGTATGAGGCGGATATCGACCGTATGATGAAGCGGACAGCCAACCGCCCAATTCCCGCAGGGCGCGTGTCCGGTGATGAAGCGCTGGCCTTTGGCCTTATCATGGCAGTGTTGTCAGTGATGGTACTGGGGCTGGTGTCGAACTGGCTCGCTGCCGGGCTGCTGGCTTTCACAATTTTCTTCTATGCCGTGGTTTACACGGTTTGGCTGAAACGCTCCACGCAGCAGAACATCGTCATTGGTGGTGCTGCAGGCGCATTGCCACCTGTTGTGGCCTGGGCAGCGATGACCGGTTCTGTGGGCATTGAGGCTTTTGCGCTGTTTCTCATCATCTTCATGTGGACACCACCGCATTTCTGGGCGCTGGCGCTGTTTGCCAGTCAGGACTATGCCCGAGCAGGCATTCCTATGATGCCTGTCGTGTCAGGGGATGCCTATACCCGCAAACAGATCCTGATATATGCGGTACTGTTGGTGCCTGTTGCGATGGCACCGTGGTTTCTTGGCTTTGGCGGACTTGTCTATGGCGTAACCACTGCAGCGCTGAGCCTTGGTTTTGTCTTCTACGCCATTGGCGTCTACCGCGACAAAAATGTAGATAACAGCAACCGTGCAGCCAAGCGGCTGTTTGCCTATTCCATCCTGTATCTGTTTGCATTGTTTGGCGTGCTTCTTCTGGAAGCCGTCATCAAACTTGCATTGTGAGACCGACCATGAACGAACCAAACACGTTAGATGACGGCCTGGAATTGTCTCCCGAAGACAAGAAGCGGCGCAATAGACGATCCGTCGCAATTGCCGTTGGACTTATTTTTCTGGTAGCTCTGTTCTATGTAATGACAATTTTCAAATTCGGCCCCGCCCTCATGAATAAGCCACTTTAAAAAGGTTCCTGATTTATGCAGAGCACGCAAACAAAGCATACGGAAGAAAAACGTCAGAAACGGCAACGCCTTACAGCTGCTGCCTGTGTCGTGTTTTTGTCGACCATGATCGGCATGTCCTACGCCGCTGTTCCGCTTTACGAACTGTTCTGCAGGGTTACGGGCTACGGTGGCACAACACAGGTGGCTGAAGCTGAATCCGACCGGGTAATTGATCGACAGATCACCATCCGCTTTGATGCAAATATCGCCGCAGGCCTGCCATGGAAATTCAAGCCAACCGAGCGCCAGATAGTCTTGCAGGTTGGTGAAACCGGGCATGCTGCCTATGGATTTTCCAATCTGGCAGAATCCGAGACCATTGGCACCTCCACATTCAATGTGACGCCGCAATCTGCCGGGGCCTACTTCAACAAGCTGGAGTGTTTCTGCTTTACCGAACAAGTCCTGGCTGGTGGCGAAAGTGTTGAAATGCCGGTTGTCTTCTTTATTGATCCGGCAATTGCAGATGATCCGGAATTGGATTCGGTTCGCACAATAACTCTGTCCTACACCTTTTTTCCGGTTGAAGGCGGCGTTGAACCTGTCGCAAAACTGGATAAAGATACCAAAGACGAAACCCCTGAAAAGCTTTAGGGCAGAAACCAAAAAGCTCTATGAGCGAACGAAAAATCGCGCTATTGAAGCGCTAGTAAAAGACGAGAAAGACCGGGGAACAACATGGCTGACACACACGCCAACAATCATGACTACCACCTTGTAGACCCAAGCCCATGGCCGTTTGTTGGCTCAGCATCCGCTTTGGCACTGGCTTTAGGAGCCGTTGGCTATTTTCATGAGGCTTCGGCTTTGTGGATGCTGCCAGGGTTTTTGGGCGTGATTTACACGATGATCGCCTGGTGGCGTGATGTCATCAAGGAAAGTCACGAAGGTCATCATACCAAAGTGGTTCAGTTACATTTGCGCTATGGCATGATTTTGTTCATCGCATCTGAAGTGATGTTCTTCGTGGCCTGGTTCTGGGCGTTCTTTGATGCAAGCTTGTTTGCCGGCGAAGTGCAGCAGGTTGCTCGTGTCGAGCACACCGGTGGGATTTGGCCGCCAGTTGGCATTGAAGTGTTCGATCCCTGGCATTTGCCGTTGCTGAACACATTGATCCTGTTGACATCTGGTACAACTGTTACCTGGGCGCACCATGCCTTGCTGCACAATGACCGCAACGGCCTGAAGTGGGGCTTGATCCTCACTGTGATTCTGGGCGCGCTGTTTTCTGTGGTTCAGGCCTATGAGTACTCACATGCAGCCTTTGCTTTCGCGGACAGCATTTATGGCGCAACCTTCTACATGACAACTGGTTTCCATGGCTTCCACGTGTTGATTGGCACCATATTCCTGATTGTCTGTCTGGTGCGAGCGCTGCAGGGCGACTTTACACCCGAGAAGCATTTCGGCTTTGAGGCTGCTGCCTGGTACTGGCACTTTGTGGATGTGGTGTGGCTGTTCCTGTTTGCCGCAATTTACATCTGGGGATCAGTCGGCGCGACGATTCACTAAAACCTTAAACGGTTTGGAATTTTGGCGCGCCCGGCAAGCCGGGTGCGCCTTTTTTGTGTCTTCCACCTACGGAGAATTTTTGCATTGACCGATATGGATGACCTGATGCGCTATCCTGTTCTGACCGTTGGTCAGACAGGCTTGAAGGGTAAATGCCCCAGATGCGGTCAGGGTCGCCTTTTTTCCGGCTTTCTAACAACTGCCGATAAGTGCGAACGCTGTGATCTGGACTTCGCATTCATCGATAGCGGCGACGGCCCTGCGATCTTCGTTATATTTATCGTCGGTTTCCTAGCTGTTGTCGGTGTCCTGATGACAGAAGTGATGTTCATGCCGCCCATCTGGCTCAACATGATGATCTGGATGCCACTCACCCTGTTTCTCTGTTTGATATTCCTGCGCCCGTTAAAGGGCCTTCTGATTGCACAACAATACCAACGCAAGGCTGCTGAAGGCACCTTGCAGGATGGCGACAGGTCTGAAGATGTCCAGTGATGCGATCGTGTTACCACCTCTCTGGCGACGCCTGTTGTGGCCGGGTCTCCTGTCGGCCATTGCGCTCGCGGTTTTACTGTCATTAGGCACCTGGCAGTTGCAACGCATGCACTGGAAAGAAGACCTGATTTCCAGTGTGACTGCCCGACTGGCAGCAGAACCCGTTGCTTTGCCTCCGCCTGCAGAGTGGTCCGCGCTTGATCCTGACACATATCAGTATCGACGTATTGTCGTGACCGGGCGTTATCTGCATGCGCACGAGCAACGCGCCTACAT
>CAZOCA010000052.1:0-10367 GCA_964578105.1 uncultured Pararhizobium sp. | reverse complement strand
GTGATGAGTGCGACTGCTGTTGCGATAAGGGTAAGGCGTTTCATGGTTTCTCTCCTAGAGTTAAAGTTGTTATTAACGTCGGCTACTTGACGTTGAATAAGGTTTAGGAGAGTGCGCCCGAACCATCCCTGAACCGCCCGTTCAGAAATCGTTCATCTGAGAAGAAACCGTTCTTTTGAAGGTTAAACAGCCGCAGAATCAGCTGAAATGCTGGATTTTCTGGATGTACATTATTTACACACAGCTTGCGCCTTTAAGGCGAATGTGTCTGTCCGAGATCTTTGACACCCGGACAGACTTTCATTGGATTGGCAGAGTTCTAGCGCTTGTTCTGCGGCAGATGTGCTGCGTCTTTGCGGCGGGAGTGACGAACCATCCGCAACAGCACCAACGCGCAGCCACCGGCAAGCCCGGCCAGCATCAGATGAAACGGTGATTGGGCAACATGCTGCAGAGCTGACAGCACACCAAACTCTCCGTGATGGCCGCTATGAGCCAAAGCTGGTTGCGCAATAATGGCCGCTGCAGTGGACAGGGTGGCGGCGGAAAGAAATCTTTTAGTGGTCATGATGGTGATGTCCCTTTTCAATAATATCAGATCGCTCGGAGAGCAGTGTTAAAAGGTCAATGTCGGCCCGTTCGGTCAAAGACACATAGGTAAAATTCATGGTCTCCCGTGCATCAACCATGGGACCTGGAAATGGCAGATATGCCAGTTCCCGCGAACCAAAGGCGGGTGAGGCTGTGCCAATCTGCCAGTTGGAAATGATCGTCGCATCCACCAGATTGAGCGTCAGCCCATCTGCGCCGGAACGCTGAAACGGAATTCCGGACAGGCGCAGATAGCTTGTCTTGTCTTCGGCAGTGCGAAAGCCTTCGACAAAACTGCTCGACAAAACTTTTAGCTGGTCGGCATGAGCCGCATCGCTTTGGCCATGCACATGGGAATGCAGATGATCCGCATGGGCATGATTGTGCCCGACCCCGCCCATATCCTGAGCGTGATCATGGTGGTGGTGCGTGTGGTCCATATGTGAATGATCTTTGCTCATATCACACCACATCCGGTCCGGCAGGAATGCTGACAGGCTTGTCGATGATATGCTTATGCGATCCCATTTTACCATGAGAGACAAGCGTACCCAGCACATCCACAATCACGCGCGTTGCCAGCAGCGCCGTGATGTCAGAGCAATCATAGGGCGGAGAAACCTCAACCACTTCCAGACCGCAAATGCCCTCCTTCGCCACCAGCGAAACAAGCTCCAGCGCTTCGCGGGGCAAAAAGCCACCCGGTTCCGGCCAGCCTGTGCCGGGAACAAAGCCGCAATCCACACTGTCGATATCGAACGAGATGTAAACCGCATCCGCGTCTTTCCACGCCAGTTCCAGCGCCCGTGCTGCGGTTTCAGCCAAGCCCATTTCTTCCACATCGCGCATGGTGAAAATATTGGTGTTGCGCTTGCGTGCTTCCGTGACGCCTTCACGCGGCACTTGCCAGCCACCAATGCCCACCTGCACCAGATTGACCGCAGGCACATTCACCAGATCCGTTGCATGGAACCACGGCGTGGTGTGCATCCGCTCATCCAGATCCTTTTCCTGAATATCAATATGGCGATCAAAATGGACAATGCCGATGCGCTTGGAAGTACATTGCGCAATGCCGCGTACACAGGGAAAGCCAATGGAATGGTCGCCCCCGATCATGATCGGCAGAGCGCCGGACGATGCCACATGGCTGACGGCCCGCGTAACCTGATCGAATGTCTTTTCAATATTGGCAGGAATAGTGAAGACATCACCCACATCGCACAATGTCATCTGTTCACGCAGATCAACGCCCATCTCGTAATTGTAAGGTGTATAGAGCGCCGAAATTTTGCGAAGGGCCTGAGGGCCGAACCGTGTGCCGGGCCGATAGGTGGTACCACCATCAAACGGAACACCAATGACAGCCGCGTCATAAGCGCCGACTGCCGTGACATCTTCAATGTAAGGTGCCTTCAGGAATGTATTGATGCCCGCATAATGCGGCAGTTCACCGCGCGCAAAAGTGGGAATGGATTTATCTTCCAGGCAATCCGAACCGGTCAGCCCCATGCGCAATGCCCATTGTTTTTCCTTCTCCCAGGCAGCCGACGGCAATTCAGCTTCCTTTTCCGCAGCCTTCCAGCCACGCATTTGCAGTTTGTCAAAATCCGGATGGTGCTGATGGCGCGGCTTCGCCCGGCCGACATGGCCTCCAGCCCAGCTGGCTCGTGATGGACCTGTAGAGAATAGATCGAACATGGATAGTCTCCTCTTAATTACGCAATTGCGACGCAAAGAGCTCACTTGGCTCCGGCGCTTTGTCTGTGGTGTTTTTATTGAGTGGCAGATCGTAGGTAATCGTCGCCCCATAGGCCTCCGGATTGTCCGGGTCGTGGCGCACCTTGTCGAACACCAGCATGCGGGTGCCCAGTTTGAAGGCCTCTGAGATATCGTGCGTGACCATGAAAATGGTCATCGACATTTCCTCCCAAAGGCCCAGCAGCAGATCATGCATATCCACGCGGATGCCCGGATCAAGCGCGCCAAAAGGTTCGTCCAGCAGCAGAATTTTCGGGCGCTTCAAAAGGGCCTGAGCAATCGCAAGGCGCTGCTGCATGCCGCCCGAGAGCTGCGTTGGAAACCGGTCTTTCGCGGCAGAAAGCCCGATCTTCTCAAGTGTCTGGGCCACCGCCTCGCGGGCAGCCACTCTGGATTGTCCAAACAAACGTCCGGTAAAGCCGCCCGTTTCAAACTCGCTCGCAAGAATGAGATTCTCTTCCACAGTGAGATGGGGAAACACGGAATAGCGCTGGAACACGATGCCGCGATCTGGCGTCGGTTCTGGCGGCAGCGGCTCGCCATCCAGCAAAATGCGCCCATGGGTCGGCATTTCCTGACTGAGCAACAACCGCAAAAACGTAGATTTACCGCAGCCGGATGCACCAACAATGGTGCAGAATGATCCGGCATCGACGCTAAGGCTCAGCCGTTCCAGAACCCGGTTGTCATCATAATCCATCATGATGCCGCGCAACTCGATTTTCGGGATAGCTGTCCCAGCCTTGGAAGTATCGGGCATGGAAGTGTCAGAAACGATGCTCACAGGCTTTCACCCCCAAGATGATGCCAGGGGAAGGCCCGTTTTGAGAGCAGCAACAACAGCCGATCGATAATGAAGGCCAGCAGCGTAATCCAAAACACGTAGGGCAGGATCACATCCATGGCCAGATAGCGCCGCACCAGAAAAATGCGGTAGCCTAGCCCGCCTGTGGAGGCTATCGCCTCGGCTGAAATCAAAAAGATCCATCCCGGCACGAGGCCAAGACGAAGAGCGGTGATCAGGCGCGGCAAGGTCTGTGGCAGCACCAGCCGCCAGATCATCTGCCAAACGCTGGCCCCCAGCGTTTCTGCCTTGATGATCATTTCCCTTGGAATATCCATCACCACTTGCGCAATGGAACGCACCATCACCGGCGCTGTTCCAAGCACAATCAACATGATTTTCGAGGCTTCACCCAGCCCGAAGACAATAAACAAAATGGGCAGAATCGTAATGGGTGGGATCAGCGAAATGGTGGCCACAAAAGGTGCAAGACTGCTTCTGGCATGAGGAATAAAACCAATGGCGATGCCGACAACCAGCGCAATGGTGGTCGCAATACCCATGCCGACACCAAGGCGCATCAGACTGTCAAAAGTATCCGTCCACAACAGCAGATCACCGGACCGTTTGTCTGCAACAAATGCCATGCGCCAGAAGCTGGCACCCATCGTTTCCAGCGACGGTAAAAGCTTGTCAGCCGGATTGTCCAGACGCCTGATATGACTGGCAACAACATACAGGAGCAGCACCGCTATAAAGGGCGTTGCGCCCATAAACAGCTTTTCCCGTCGTTGCAGTTTTCGGTTGATAATGCGCATGGCAATTCCGCGTTGGTCCTGCCCCAAAACGGGGCAGGATTTGTGGCGATTACAGTTTACAGCGCGCCATCAGCAGCCATTTGCATGTAGCTGGTGTCAAAGCGCAGCTTCACATTGTCCGCATCGCCGAAGACCGATCCGTCTGGAAAGGCCACACCAACAAACTCAGCGCTCGGTGCGCCTTCGCCAAGAATGCCCTTGTCAAACAGGAACTCGGCCACGAATTTCATGGTGTCGGGCAACGCGGCAGATTGGGTAAAAGTCACCGCATCTGCTGGCGCATAGAACATTTCGGTGGTTGCCAATTGGGCATCATATCCGGCCAGATCGGTTCCAGAGGCAACAGCCATTGCCTCGCGAGCAGCTTTGCCTTCGTCACTGTCAGACGCAATCAAGGCCATGACTTCATACCAGGCACCCGTCAACGCCTTGCCGAACGCCGGATTGTCCGCCAGCGTTTCGGTGTTCACCATCATGATATCGATGATTTCACCGGGAATTCCCGCACTGTCAAAAACCTTGGTCGCATTGGCCTGCGCTTCAATTTCAGACAGAAGCGGGTTCCATGTCACAACGGCAGTCACATCATCCGTGGCATAGGCGGCAATCATGTCAGCATCAGAGGTGTTGACCACTGTCAGGTCCCGTTCTGACAGACCCACTGTGTCGAGCGCACGGGCCAGCAGATAATGCGATACCGACAATTCTACCAGATTGACACTTTGGCCCTTTATGGCAGCAAGATCGGTGGCATCTTTCAAAACAATGCCGTCATTGCCATTGGAAAAGTCGCCCACGATCAACGCCGTGGTGTCCACACCACCGCCAGCGGGAATGGACAGCGCGTCCATATTTGTCATGGAGCAGCCGTCAAATTGTCCGGCAGTATACTGGTTGATGGATTCCACATAATCGTTGATCTGAACGATATCGACGCTGATTTCGTATTTGTCAGCCCATTTTTTCATGATGCCGGAATCCGCCAGATAGCCCCATGGCATCCAGCCGACATAGATGGACCAGCAAACGCTGAATTCGGATTTCTCTTCTGCTACAGCATTGGTCATGCCGGTTGGCACTGCCAAAAGGCCAGCCACACACAATGCTTTGGCAAATATCCTGGCTTTGGCAAATGTTTTCAAGTTGGTCATGCGCATCTCCTGTTTCGTGTTCGGCCATCAAGCCGATTTGTAAGGAGTTTGGGCGCACAGACCGGGAGGAAGTTTGCGCGCGCAAACCTGTGCAGTATTCTCCCGGGTTTTTGTCCCGCCGTGTTACCAGGCTGTTTTGCCCGGCTTGCATCTCTCGGACCTGCGTCCGGCTGAATCGATCAGCCGCACCGGAACCCTAGACGCGCTGCACGCATCTGGTTTTGCAGGAACTATGCCATTTTAAGAAAATTGATGTTTCTCTATATATCTCAGGGAATTAGAGAACCTTACGAAAAACAGACAAGCGCGAGCCTCATCCGTTTTGCTCATGATTTAGGCAGTATTTGACAGTTGGTTATTTTTCAGGCGATGCGCAGGCCGCCATGATACCGCGCAATTCAGCCAGACCGCGCATCCGCCCCAGCAGCGGATAGCCCGGCATTCCACCGGCACCAATATCATGCAGAATCTCCTGCCCGTGATCTGGACGCATCGGAATTTGCCAGTCGGCACGGCCCGCCGCCTTGCGGGCCACCTGCTCACGCATCAACGCCTTCACCACCGAAACCATATCCGTGTTGCCCTCAAGATGCGCCGCTTCGTAAAAGCTGCTGCGTCCTGTAACACTTGGACCAGTCCGTCTTGTATTGCGCAAATGGACAAAATGAATGTGGCTGCCAAGCCGCTCAACAAACCCGGCACCGTCAAAACCCTCAGCGACACCCAGCGAGCCGGTGCAAAAGGTGATGCCATTAGCCGGGCTGTCCACAGTCGACATCACATGCACGTAATCTGCCTCGGTTGACATGATACGTGGTAGGCCTAGCAGAGAAAATGGCGGATCATCAGCATGGCAACAAAGACGCAAGCCAAGCTCTTCGGCCAGCGGCACCACCTCGGCCAGAAAATCTGTCAGATTATTGCGCAATTGATCCTCTGAAACCCCCTGATAGGTTTGCAGCAATGCGCGGATATCTTCCAAAGTCCAATTGTCATTGGCCCCCGGCAAACCGGCAACAATATTGTTCTGCAAAACGCTTTTCTGGTCATCATCCATGGTTTTGAACAATTGGGCTGCGCGCGCCACAAATTCTGGGGGATAGTCTTCAGCAGCGCCAGCGCGCTCCAGAATGAACAGTTCAAAGGCCGCAAATTCCAGAAGATCGAAACGCATCGCCGTACCACCATGAGGCATTGGTGCACGCAAATCTGTGCGGGTCCAATCGAGGATCGGCATGAAATTATAACAGATCGTTTGCAACCCACAGGCAGCCAAATTGCGCAACGACTGGCGATAATTCTCAATATGGTTTTTGTAATCACCGCTCTGCGTCTTGATAGATTCTGAAACCGGAAGGCTCTCCACCACTTCCCACAGCAAGCCGGAAGGCTCTTTGTTGCGCCGCGTCGCAATAGCGATCTGCCGCTTCTCGATCTCGGCAATCGGCCAAACCATTCCGGGCGTCAGATGATAGAGGGCGGTCACGACACCCTCCACACCAACCTGCAGCAGATCATCAATGGTAATTGGGTCCACGGGACCAAACCAGCGCCAGGTTTGCAGCATAGTCTCGCCTCTCTCTTATTTTCGGGAATCTGATGCTGCAAAAGGCAGCGCGGTATCAGCCATCAATTGAGCCTTCAAAGCCAGTTCCATAACCTTGAAGGCATGGGCCTGCGGCATAGCGGTTTCAGTCCGGTCACGAATGTCATTGGCAAGGTTCTGGAAATAGGGATATCCCGCATCTGAACAGTCGATTTTCTCGCATCGGCTTCCATTCACCAGATAGAGGTGGTCAATCCCGTCATCCCGCGCAACATCGACATATTTGCGCAATTCAATGTAGCCCTCCGTCCCCAGCAGGGTCAGCCGTCCATCGCCCCAATTCGGCAGCGCATCAGGCGTGTACCAATCCACGCGAATATAGCCATGACCATTGGCGCTGCGCAGCGCAATCTCACCGAAGTCCTGAAGACCCGGATCATCCGGATTTGCATAATTGGCCGCAGAAGCAAGCGTTACTTCTGCATCGTCAGAGCCGGTAAAATACAAAAACTGGTCAATCTGATGCGAAGCGATATCGCACAAGATGCCGCCATACTTCTCACGCTGAAAAAACCACTCTGGCCGTGTTGGCCGGTTGAGCCTGTGCGGCCCCAACCCGACCGTCTGCACAACCCGGCCAATGGCTCCGGCCTGCACCAGCTCTGCAGCCTTGGTAACACTGGCAACCTCGAACCGTTCTGAAAAATCCACCGACCAGATACGCCCTGTCTCAGCCACAGCGGCTTTGATATCGGCAAGCTGATCCAGACTGATGCAGCCCGGTTTGTCGAGCATCACATCCTTGCCGTGGCGCATTGCTTCAACGGCCAGTGCCGCGCGGTCTGCCGGAACCGCTGCAATCAGGAACAGGTCAATCGATGGATCATCCAGCAACCCAGAGCGGTCAGAAAAACGTTGGGCGTCTGGAAAGCGCTTGGTGAAGCCTTGCAGGGTCGGCGGTTCGCCATCGGTCCACCAGCCAGCGAATTCACAGCCAACATCCAGCATGTTCTGTACCATGCCGTAAATGTGCCGATGATCCAGCCCGATGGCCGCAAATCGAATGGGATCAGTCATCAGTATCATCCAGTTCGGAAAGAGTTACAGCCCGTTCTGTGCGCGATGACAGAGCAAGCGCATCAATCAGGCGGTGAACCGCGAGCGCCTCGCGTCCGGGCGCTATCGGCGGTCTGCCGGAGCGGATCGCGTCCGCAAAGTCTTCAATCACGGCCTGATGCCATTCATGCGTAAACGCCATTGGGTCCGCACCGCCGCCGCTGGCCATGTCCTCGCCAATTGTCTCTGTGCGGCCATCCTGCCAATGCAAGTCCAACTTTCCAGATTTCAGGCATACAGACACATGTTCACAATGCAGCGTGATGAATTCCGCCGATCCGGGATAAGACGCGGTGCTCGCGGTCAATGATCCGATAGCCCCGCTTTCAAAGTCCAAGCCAGCCGTTACAAAATCCTCCGCCTCCATATTATGCAGCGCGCTGGTCCGTGCCATCGCCTGAACTTTTTTCACAGCACCCGTGAAGGACAGGGCCAGGTCCATTGTGTGGATAGCCTGTGAGATCAGGACGCCGCCGCCATCGCGCGCATAGGTCCCTCGCCCCGGTTCATCATAATAGGATTGCGCGCGCCACCAGGGCACTGCAATTTCGGCAATTCGGATCGGTCCGGTTTCACCTGAACCAAGAAGCGCCCGCAGCTTCTGCGACACCTCCCGCGCCCGATGCTGAAACACGATGCCAAGGGTCACACCGGCAGCTTCACACTGCTCTACAATCGCACTGGCAGCTTTCCAGTCCCGCTCGATAGGCTTTTCCAGCAGAATATGTTTGCCAGCAGCAACCAGCTTGCCAATGATATCGGCCCTTGCATTGGGCGGTGTCGCCACAATTACAAAATCAATCGCAGCATCCCCGGCGATCTCGTCAACAGAGTTGTAAATGCGCACCGCGTCAGCAGCGTCTGGCATATGTGCTTCAATGAAGGCTGCGGCTTTTCCAGCATCGCGGCTGCAAACACCGCGTAGGGTCAAACCCTTGGTATTTGCTTTGATGGCATTCAGATGCGTCGCGGCAACCATACCCAGACCTATCATGGCCAAATTCATCGCAAACCCTTCCTCAAGAATAGCTCACCACCAGAAAACTCGCTGTTTCAGAGCAGAGCAGGCAACGCGCTGACCGGTTGTACAATCTTTGTATACCGGTATACTGGTTGAACACAAGAGGAGCCAGCCATGGCGCAGCAATCTGAAGCTACACCGGTTGAACAGCCACTAAATGCGCAGCAACCGGACAATCGTTTCCCTGAGATCGATCCGGCACAACCCGCCGGAAATCAGATTTTCAACGTCCTGCAAGCCATGATCCTGACAATGGAACTGCCACCGGGACAGGCCCTTTCAGAAGCGGATATCGCGACCAAGTTCGGGGCCAGCCGCACTCCGGTCCGCGAGGCCTTGCAGAAATTGCGTGAAGCCCAATTGGTGACGACCAAGCCGAGCCGGGGCAACTTTGTAACCAGGCTCAACCGAAGCAAAATACTGGAAGCGCGTTTCCTGCGGGAGGCCCTGGAAGTGGCCGTTGTCGACCGGCTTTGTGAAACAGGTCTGTCAGACGCGTTTACAGCCAGTCTCCACGAAAATCTGAAGCGCCAGAAAAAGGCGATCAAGCGCCGCGACAATCAGGAATTCCGCCATCTCGATGATGCCTTCCATCTGACCCTTGCACGAGCCACCGACTATCCCCGCGTCGCCGATGTTCTGAAACGGGAAAAATTTCTGCTCGACCGGCTTCGGGTGCTGGCACAGCGCAGCAAATCCCATCAAAAAAGCCTGCTTCAGGAACATCAGAACATGCTCACCGCTATTCTTGAACAAGACAGAGACACGGCAATCAGCTTGACCAGACAGCATTTGAATTCAGTGCTCGACACGCTGTCAGCACTGGGGCAGACACATGCCGACTATTTTGAACAAGACACCGCAACACGGATCCTTTTATGACGAACGCACCCATGGGCACGATCCATTTACCGGCTCACGCAGACACCATCTACCAACACATTCGTGACATCCCGATTGTGTCCCCGCATGGCCATTGCGATCCGTCCTGGTTTGCCAAGAACACGGCATTCAGTGATCCCGCTGAATTGCTGATCATTCCGGATCATTATGTGTTTCGCATGCTTTACAGTCAGGGCGTTCCGCTTGAAAGCCTTGGGTTGGGAATCCCAGCAGAAGAGCGCGATCCAAGGAAGATTTTCAAGATCTTTGCGGAACACTGGAACCGTTTTCTTGGCACACCCAGCCGACAATGGCTCGAGTATACCTTTGCCAATGTGTTTGGGCTGACAGAACCATTGACGCCCAAAACCGCAGATCACTATTACGATCTGATCGATGCAAAATTGAAAACGCCGGAATTCCGACCAAGAGCCTTGTTCGAAAGCTTTGGACTGGAGGTTCTGGCCACCACCGATGGTGCACTGGATTCGCTTACCCACCACGCGGCCATCCAGAACAGCGACTGGCAGGGCCGCATCATTCCGACCTTCCGCCCTGATACAGTTCTCAACCCGGCATCGCGGGACTTTATCCCCCACATGCACCAATTGGCTGAAATGACGGGTGAAGACACAGGGTCCTTCAAAAACTACCTGAGCGCATTGCGCCAATGCAGAGCCGCCTTCAAAGCTGCTGG
>CAZOCA010000051.1:0-10379 GCA_964578105.1 uncultured Pararhizobium sp. | reverse complement strand
TGCCGGGCTATATGGGGCTGATCAAGCAGATTGATGATCATCTTGGCGCTCTGTTTGACTGGCTCGAAAGTGAAGGCAAACTTGACGATACGGTGATCGTATTTACGTCCGACCATGGCGATTATTTGGGTGATCACTGGATGGGCGAAAAAGAACTGTTCCACGAGGCTTCTGTCAAAGTGCCTTTGATTGTCTACGATCCTCGGCCGGAGGCTGATGCGACGCGCGGAACAACGTCAGATCTGTTGGTTGAGGCTATCGATCTGTTACCAACGTTCCTTGATGCCGTCGGTGCGCCACCAGCGGGGCATCGCCTTGAAGGGCGGTCGCTTGTGCCTGTCCTGCATGGACAGACACCGCATGACTGGCGGGAAGCTGCTTTCTCGGAAATCGACTATGCATTTTATACTGCGCGCGAAATGCTGAATGTCGGTACCTCAGAGGCTCGGGGCTATATGATCCGCACACATCAGTGGAAATATGTGCATTTCACCGGCTTCAGAGCACAACTGTTTGATCTGACAAATGACCCTGAGGAATTTCATGATCTGGGCGCCAGTGCTGACCATGAGAGCACCAGACAGATGATGCACAATCTGTTGCTGGAGCGCCTGACTGCGCGCAAAAACCGCGTGACAATGGCTGATGATTTCTTTGATACGCTGAGTATCGGTGATGAAGACCTTGGTATCCGCATCGGGGTGTGGTGACTGCGTTGCAAGGCCTTGGCCGGCTGATAAGGCTGGCTGGTTGCCCACCAAAATTAGTTAAAACCGATTATACGATACCGCCACCTGCTCCTGAAACGGCTGGGCGTTCAGCGCTGACTTTTGCCCTGTAACCTGAAGCCCTGAAGGCGGAGATCGGGTCAATTGCAGTGCCTTTTTCTTTGCGAGCCATGGCCAGAATGGGTTCCACATCGGTGCGAAACGCCTGCTTCAGTGTTTTGGTCGCCATCAGCGCATCATTTGCTTCCTGAAACACTTCCAGCGCGTCGCGATCCACCAGAAGGGCAAGCGCATAGGCGCGCTGGACTTCCATGGCCGACATGATGAGGCTTTCAATCGGGTCGGTCACATTGTGGGACTGATCCAGCATATGTGCCGGGTCGAAATTCTCGACCTGACGATGTTCCGCGTCGACCAGTTCGTTGAACACTAGAAACAGTCGGAATGGATCAATTGAGCCGGTATCCAGATCATCATCACCATATTTGGAATCGTTGAAATGGAACCCACCCAGCTTTCCGAACTGAATGATGCGGGCAACGATCATCTCCACGTTCACATTTGGCGCGTGATGTCCCAGATCGACAAGGCAATAGGCCTGATCGCCCAATTCCTGCGCGATCATGTAATTGGTGCCCCAATCCTGCACAACGGTTGAGTAGAAGGCGGGTTCATACATTTTGTGTTCGGTGAAAAGCCGCCAGTCTGCGGGCAGGGCCGCGTAAATCTGTTTGGTCGCATCAAGATAGCGCTCAAACTGGCGGGTGAAATTGGTCTGGCCAGGAAAGTTGGACCCATCACCAACCCAGACGGTCAGCGCTTTGGAGCCAATTGCTTTACCTATCTCGATACATTCCAGATTGTGCTCGATCGCCTGTTGGCGCGTGGCAGCTTCCGCATGGGACAGGGACCCGAATTTATAGGAACGGGCCTGATCCGGCTGATCCTGAAACGTGTTGGAATTCATGGCATCGAAAGTGAGCCCTAATTGCTTTGCCTTGGCATTCAGATCACTCGTGTCTGCTTTGTCCCAAGGGATGTGCAGCGAAACAGCAGGCGTTGCGCCTGTTAGCTGGTGAATGACGCCGCAATCATCGAGCTTGTCAAAAACATCGCGTGGTTCGCCATCGCCGGGAAAACGCGCAAACCGAGTGCCACCAGTGCCAACGCCCCAGGATGGAACAGCCACGCCATAATTCGCAACTTTTTGCTTTATGGCGTTGATATCAATTCCGCGTCGGTCAAGTTGTTCGCCAAGTGCAGAATAATCTGCCTCCAGAGCGCTCGATGGTGCTTCATTTGCCTGTGCTATTGCGTCCTTGGCGATCATGGCTGGTTCCTCCCGAAATTGTAGTGATGGTTTTAAGCGGCTTAGCGCGTAAAGGCCTGAACGTTGCCAGCATCAACATTGATGATGTTGCCGGTTGATTTGGATGAGCTTTCTGATGCGAAGAAATAGGTTGCTTCAGCAATATCTTCTGGCAGCACGGAGCGTTTCAGCAGTGACCGCTGACGGTAATGCTCCTCAAGCTCTGATGTGTCTTTGCCATAGGCGTCGGCACGTTCCTGCAACCAGTCGCCAGACCAGATTGTAGAACCACGCAAGACCGCATCCGGATTGACAACATTCACGCGAATGCCGCTGGGGGCGCCCTCGAGCGCAAGACAGCGTGCCAAGTGAATTTCAGATGCCTTGGCGGTGCAATAGGCTGATGCACCAGGTGACGCGGCCAGACCATTTTTTGAGGCGATAAAGATAATGGAGCCGCCAATGTCCTGCTTGTTCAGCACTTTGAATGCCTCTCGAGCGACGAGAAAATAACCCGTCGACAGGATCGACATGTTGAGGTTCCATAATTCAAGGCTTGTTTCTTCAACCGGTGCAGAGGATGCAATGCCAGCATTGGAGACAATGATGTCCGCACCACCAAATTCAACCGCCATGTTTGCATAGGAGGCTATAACTGCTTCTTCACTGGTGACGTTCATCGACATGCTTCGAACCACATCAGCAGAATAGCGCGAAATCAGGTTGTCCTTGGTCTTTGCCAATGCTGCTTCATCAATATCGGCAAGCACCACGCAAGCACCTTCTGACAAAAGACGCTCAGCGGTCGCTGAGCCAATGCCACCTGCGCCGCCCGTGACAAAGGCAATGCGTCCGGCCAGGTTTTTGGGTTTTGGCATGCGTTGCAGCTTTGCTTCTTCCAGCAACCAATACTCAATGTCGAAGGCTTCCTGCTCCGGCAGTCCGCAATAGGTCGATACGGTGGATGCACCGCGCATGACATTAATGGCGTTGGTGTAAAACTCACCGGAAATGCGAGCCGTTGCCTTGTCTTTGGCAAAGGTCACCATGCCGACACCTGGAATGAGATACACGACGGCATTGGCGTCGCGCATGGGAGGGCTGTCATCATGCTTGCAGCGCTCATAATAGGCTGCGTAGTCGGCGCGATAGCTGGCGACAGAGCCTGACAGCTTTTGAAGCGTCGCGTCCAGATCAGGATTAGCCGGGTCAAAATCGACCAGCAATGGTCGTATCTTAGTCCGAAGGAAGTGGTCAGGGCAGGAGGTGCCGAGGGCCGCCAGAGCTTCCATATCTTTTGAACATACAAATTGCAGCACGGTTCCAGAATCATCGAAATGTCCGACCATGTGCACGTCCTGAGAGACCATGCCTCGGATGGCTGGCATCAGGGCTGCTGCGATTTCCCGTCTCTTCTCAGCGGAAAGTGGCTCATGATTGTTCCCGCCAAATATGGGCTTGCTGACAGTTTCCTGCTCGAACCACGCGATGGCGCGGTTGATGATGTCGATGGTCAGATCATAGCAATCCTGTGCCGTGTCAGCCCATGTGAAGAGCCCATGACTTTCGAGCACGACACCTTTGGCATCCGGGTTTTCTAGGCAGAATGTTTCCAGCCACAGGCCCAATTCATAGCCAGGACGTTTCCATGGTAACCAGCCGATTTCGTCTCCGAAAATCTTTTGGGTCAATTCCCTGCTGTTTTCGGAGGCTGCAATGGCGATGATTGCATCCGGGTGCATGTGATCAACATGTTTGCGCGGCACGTAGGCATGTAACGGTGTGTCGATGGAGGCTGCTCTTGGATTCAGGTTGAAAGTGCAGTGGGGAAGATACCCAACCATTTCATCTTCGAACTCCAGGCCACGATAGACAGATTTCAGCGCCTGCAGCTTTTCCATATAGAGCGTGGCAAAGCCATCCATTTTTATGGTGCCCACATCGCCGCCCGATCCTTTAACCCAAAGAACTTCAACTGTTTCTCCAGTTAACGGATCTTTCTGCATGACCTTGGCTGACGTGTTTCCGCCGCCATAATTGGTGACACGCTTGTCTGATCCCAGAAGGTTTGACCGGTAAAGCAGAAGCTCCGCTTCGCTCATGCCAGCGGCATTTTCCTGGTTCCAGTAATTATCCAGGCGAGACCCGTTGTTCTGTTCGAGCATGCCGTACCTCCCACGCGTTCAGCGAAAATTTGTTGCTAGGAAACTGCCCTCGAAATTGTCGAGTGTCAATCAACTTCAATCAACTTCAATCATATTGCACTGCGGTATGCGCAGGTTTGATTGTTTATGATTGACAACGCGCTTTTCCAGTGGAAAGGTTTGGGCAGGAGGACGGCATGCACGAGAAAGAACGCCAAAGGATTATCCTGTCTCTGATACAGGACAAACCGCTTGCCACAGTGCAGGAGATGGTCGAGTTGACGTCGTCGTCTGAGGCCACCATTCGCCGTGACATCGCGACCTTGCATGTTCAAAAAAAGCTGCGGCGCGTCCGTGGTGGTGCTGAATCCATCAATCCACCACAGTTCGTCGGCCTTGCAGGCCGTCCATTCAGTGTCAATGAAACCATCAATATGTCGCAGAAGCGCGCGATTGCCGTTAAGGCGGCAGAATTGTGTGAAGACGGCGATCCGATCATCATCAATGGCGGTACAACAACGTTCCAGATGGTTCATCCGTTTGCGACAAAGCGTTGTCAGGTGTTTACCAACTCGTTTCCCATTGCCGAACATCTGCTGAAACATTCAAAAAACACTGTGACGTTGTCCGGGGGAACGATCTATCGCGAACAGAACATCATTCTCAGCCCCTTCGACAATGATGTAACGCGAAATTTTTATGCCAAGCGCATGTTTATGGGCGCGCATGGGATGGGGCCGCTTGGTTTGATGGAAGCCGATCCGCTGTTGGTTCAGGCGGAACAGAAGCTCGTCAATCAGGCAGACGAACTTATTGTCCTCATTGATTCATCCAAATTTGCACAACGATCAAGCCTGATCCTGTGTGCCTTAGCGCGCATTACCAAAGTGATCACCGACGATGGCGTAGACGATAAAACCGCCGCGATGCTTGAAGCAGCCGGTGTCGAACTCATTGTTGCAGAAGTCGGACGTGGCTCTGCAAGAAATTCTCCGGAGCAAAAAGCTGCCGGTTGAAGAACGTGAATGCAAATCCAGGGAGGAACTTATGAGCATTCTGAAAACCTTACTAACATCCGCGACAGTCGCGGCCACACTAATGGCAATGCCTGCCCATGCGCAGGAAACCAAACGTATTGCACTTGTTGTAAAAGCTTTGGGTATTGGCTTTTTTGAAGCAGCTGCAAAGGGTGCTGAAGAAGCTGCCAAAGAATTGGGTGATGTCGAAATCATCTATACAGGGCCCACTGACACAACGGCAGAAGGCCAGATTGAAGTGATCAACTCGCTGATCGCTCAACAGGTTGATGCCATTGCTGTTTCTGCAAATGATACAGACGCATTGGTTCCAACGCTGAAGAAGGCGATGGATCGGGGCATCACAGTGATTTCCTGGGATTCCGGCGTGGCGGCTGCGGGCCGTGAAATGCATCTGAACCCATCATCCAATTCGTTGATTGGCAACATGATCATCAAGCTTGCTGCTGATCATCTGCCGGATGGTGGCGATGTGGCTGTTTTGTCTGCAACGACCACTTCCACAAACCAGAATACCTGGATTGAGGAAATGACCAAGGTGCAGGGCAATTATCCGGGCATCAATGTTGTCACAACCGTCTATGGTGATGACAAGGCTGATAAATCCTACACAGAAGCTCAAGGTTTGATGCAGTCTTATCCAGATCTGAAGGCTATCATTGCACCGACTTCGGTTGGCATTGTTGCTGCAGCTCAGGCTGTGACAGATGCTGGTAAAGCTGGCGAAATCAATGTCACAGGTCTTGGCCTTCCGTCTGAAATGGCAGGCCATGTGGCTTCCGGTGCTTCCAAATCCTTCGCGATCTGGAACCCGATTGATCTGGGCTATGCTGCAACCATGATTGCTTACAATCTGGCTACGGACAAAGCCGAAGCAAATGCAGGCGGCAGCATCCCAATGGGACGTATGGGTTCCGTCATGCTGGATGACAACACTGAAGGCGCTATGGCAGATCCATTTGTCTATGACTCGTCCAATATTGACGATTTCAAAGACATCTTTTGATCTGAAGCTATCTTCCTTGGTGTCGCTGCTCTCGCAGCGGCACCATCTAATCCTTTCCAATGAAGGACGCTGTCATGCTGGTGAATACCAAGCAGCCAGAGACCAGTGGCACCCAACCAGATGCAGGCACCCAGTCAGATTCAGACAGGGCAGTGCTGTCGCTGAGTGGAATTTCGAAGGAATTTCCAGGCGTCAAAGCATTGAACAATGTCTCGCTCAATCTTTATGCCGGTCAAGTTACTGCATTGATTGGCGAAAATGGTGCGGGCAAGTCCACCATTGTTAAAATCCTGACTGGCATCTATCAGCCCAATGGTGGAACGATCAGCGTCAATGGCAATGAAATCAGTTTCCCCAATGCGCATGCAGCGTCGGCCGCCGGCGTTACCGCAATTCATCAGGAAACCGTCCTGTTTGACGATCTGACTGTTGCCGAAAACATATTTATCGGACACGCCCCTCGGGGCCGTTTCGGCCTGATCGATACGGCCAGAATGCGGGCCGATGCTGAAGCCCTTCTAACGCGTATTGGTGCCGACATCAGTCCTATGGCGCGCTTGCGCGATCTTGGAATTGCTAACAAACACCTTGTTGCGATCTCTCGCGCCCTGTCGATTGATGCGCAGGTCGTTGTGATGGATGAACCAACAGCTGCCCTGTCTCACAAGGAAATTGGAGAGCTATATGCCTTGGTCGAACGGCTGAAGGCCGAAGGTAAGGCAATCCTTTTCATCAGCCACAAATTCGATGAGGTGTTCCGCATCGCTGATCGCTACACGGTGTTTCGGGACGGCGAAATGGCCGGTGAAGGCATCATGCAGGATGTAAAGGAAGATGATCTGGTTCAGATGATGGTCGGACGGACCGTTGATCAGATTTTTCCTAAAATCGATGTTGAACTGGGTGAAACCGTTCTGACAGTTGCCGGTTACAGCCATCCTACCGAATTTGAAGACATTGGTTTTTCGCTGAAAAAAGGCGAGATTCTGGGCTTTTATGGATTGGTGGGCGCAGGGCGCAGCGAATTCATGCAATCTCTTTTTGGCATCACGAAACCCTCCAAAGGGGCGATGCGAATTGATGGAGAGATTGCAATTGTGCGCTCTCCCGCTGAAGCAATTGAAAAGGGCCTTGTTTATGTACCCGAAGACCGGGGCAAACAGGGCGCCGTGATTGGCCTTCCAATTTTCCAGAATGTTACGCTGCCGTCGCTCGACAAGACGTCTCGCAAGGGCTTTTTGCAGTTGGCGGAAGAGTTCAAGCTGGCACGGGAATACACCGAGCGCCTCGATTTGCGTGCTGCGGCATTGGATCAGGACATTGGTAATTTATCCGGCGGCAATCAGCAGAAGGTTGTGATTGCCAAATGGCTGGCAACCCAGCCACGCGTCATCATTCTTGATGAGCCGACCAAGGGCATTGATATTGGCTCAAAAGCAGCTGTGCACGAATTTATGGGCGAGTTGGCAAGCAATGGCCTGGCTGTAATTATGGTCTCATCAGAGCTGCCCGAAATTCTCGGCATGGCTGACCGCGTCATCGTGATGCGCGAGGGGCGTCTGGCGGGTGAATTTGACCGTGATACTATGAGCGCAGAGGCGCTGGTGCGGGTCGCTGCCGGGATCGGGGAGGTCGCCGCATGATCACCCAATTCATTAAATCCCGCGAGGCTTTGCTGTTTCTGGCAATCGCGATTGTCATTGCGCTTGTTTCTACGCGGTTTCCAGATTTTGCTGCCCCCGCCAATGCGGCCAACATCTTCAATGATACATCCATCCTGATCATGCTGGCATTGGGCCAGATGGTGGTTATTCTGACCCGCTGCATTGATCTGTCTGTTGCGTCCAACCTTGCCCTGAGCGGTATGGTGGTTGCGTTGATCAATTCGATGGTTCCGGGTCTGCCGGTTCCGATCCTTCTGGTTATCGCCATCGGTCTGGGCATGATCATGGGCGCGTTTAACGGCATTCTTGTCTGGAAGCTCGATATTCCGCCAATTGTTGTCACGCTTGGTACGTTGACAATTTTCCGTGGGATCATTTTCCTGATCTCCAACGGAGAGTGGATCAACGCTCATGAGATGAGTGCGTCCTTCAAGGCCTTCCCGAGATTTGAATTGCTTGGTTTGCCCGTCTTGTCCTGGATGGCAGTCCTTACCGTGATTTTCTTCGCAATTATCGTGATACGAACACCGCTTGGGCGGGCATTTTATGCCGTTGGTGGCAATCCGCATGCGGCCGTCTATACAGGCATTGATGTGGGGTTCACGCGCTTCATGGCCTTTGTGATTGCTGGCGGCGTATCTGGTCTGTGCGGCTATCTATGGGTGTCGCGCTATGCGGTCGCCTATGTTGATATTGCAGGCGGTTTCGAGCTGGAAGTTATTGCAGCCTGTGTCATTGGCGGCATTTCAATTGCTGGTGGCATTGGCTCTGTGGGCGGTGCTGTTCTTGGTGCTTTGTTCCTGGGCATCATCAAAAACGCGCTTCCCGTCATCAACATCTCGCCGTTCTGGCAATTGGCGATTTCAGGCTCTGCTATCATTATCGCAGTTGCTGTGAATGCGCGTTCTGAAAGCAAAAAAGGACGTGTGATCCTGAAGAAAGCGGAGCAAACAACATGAGTGAAATGGTTGCACGCAACATTCCAGATCGTCTCACATCACGCGCCCAGCGTGTTCTGAAAAGCTGGGAAACGCTCTTGCTGGCGATTGCCATATTGGTGTTCATCACCAATTCCTTCGCGTCTCCTTACTTCCTGAATGCCTGGAATCTGTCGGACGCGACTTTTAATTTCACCGAGAAAGCAATGATCGCCTTTGCCATGGCAATGCTGATCATTTCCGGCGAGATTGATCTGTCGGTTGCAGCCATTATTGCGCTTGCGTCCACCGCTATGGGCTTTGTGATGGAACTTGGCTTTGGAACGCCCGTGCTGGTTCTGACCGGACTCGCGGTTGGCGTTATATGTGGCGCGTTTAATGGCGTTCTGGTCACACGGCTTGGGTTGCCCTCCATTGTCGTCACCATAGGTACGATGAGCCTGTTTCGGGGCATTTCCTACATTGTTCTGGGGGACAAAGCCTATACCGGCTATCCAACCGACTTTGCCTTTTTCGGGCAGGGCTATGTCTGGTGGGTGTTTTCGTTTGAGCTTGTGTTGTTTGCCGTTTTGGCAATCATCTATGCGGTTCTTCTGCACAAGACCAATTTTGGCCGAACCGTTTATGCCATTGGCAACAACCCGGTTGGCGCTCAGTTTTCCGGTGTGCGTACAGCCCGGGTGAAATTTGTCCTGTTCCTTCTCACAGGCTTGATGTCCGGCGTGGCCGCTGTCTGTCTGACATCGCGGCTTGGTTCGACACGGCCTTCCATTGCCTTTGGCTGGGAGCTGGAGATTGTAACCATGGTGGTGCTGGGGGGCGTCAATATTCTTGGTGGGGCAGGGACCATTCCTGGTGTCGTGTTGGCGGCCATTATTATGGGCATGGTGACCTTTGGGTTCGGCTTGTTGAACGTACCCGGCATCGTGATGTCGATTTTCATTGGCCTGCTGCTGATAGGCGCCATTGCACTGCCACGCGTGTTCGCGATGGTAAAACGGGGGCGTGGCTGATGCAGAAATATGCCTTCAAAATGAAGCTGGCTGACGGCATGGAAGCTGAATACAGAAAGCGCCATGATGAGATATGGCCGGAGCTTGTGACGCTTCTCAAGGAGGCTGGTGTGTCCGATTATTCCATTCATCTGGACCGCGAGAGTCACATTCTGTTCGGCGTTTTGTGGCGTCGCTCGGACCATGGCATGGATGAACTTCCCCAGCATCCGATTATGCAGAAATGGTGGGCTTATATGGCTGACATCATGGACACGAAGCCCAGCAATGAACCCATTGCTATTCCGCTTGAAACCTTATTTCATCTGGACTGATTGATGATTGCGCCACATCACGTCGCTGTCATTGATATTGGCAAGACCAACGCAAAGCTGGCGATTGTTGATCCGCAAAACTGGCAGGAATTGGCCGTCCGTACCATGACCAATCGGGGTTTGCCCGGCCCGCCCTATCCGCATTTCGATGTGGAAGCCATCTGGGCGTTTCTTCTGAATTCCATGCGCGAGCTGAATGTGCAATATCCGGTGGGCAGCATTTCCA
>CAZOCA010000050.1:0-10393 GCA_964578105.1 uncultured Pararhizobium sp. | reverse complement strand
ACAAAAAAGCCCGGAGGCTCAATGCCACCGGGCTTTTTAAATTTGTCGCTAGCAAATGTAGCAGGTTTACAAGTTACGCCTTAGCCTTAGGGCGGCGTCCACGTTTCTGTGTACCGCGTCCAAGACCCATCTGCTTTGCAAGCTCTGAGCGTGCACGCGCATAATTTGGTGCGACCATCGGATAGTCTGGCGCAAGTCCCCATTTTTCCCGGTATTCTTCAGGAGAGAGGTCATAATGCGTGCGCAAATGACGCTTCAGAGATTTGAACTTCTTGCCATCTTCGAGACAAATCAGAAAATCGGGCGTGATGGACCGACGGGGTGAAACCGCTGGTGTCAAAGGCTCAGGTTCTGGCTCATTGTTGGCTTCACTGATATTCGTCAACGCGGCATGTACATTTGTAATGATACTGGGCAAATCAGATCCAGCAACTGCGTTGTTGCTTACATAAGCTGCAACTATGTCGGCTGTCAGGTCGATCAGCTCGCCATCAGTCGTACCAGTTGAGTTTGCGTCGTCCATGAATTGAAACTCCATCTTGTTTTTATTTGATTACTGCTCTGCCGCTTATGTAGAGCAGCGGTTAAGGAATAACAATCGTTAAAAACATTAAATGATGGCGTTAATTTGTCTAATGTACTAATTGTGATTATTATCGTCTAAATTGAGTACAGGAATCCAATTCTGCATCAAGGCTTTGTTTTTTTAAACAAAATTGGAAATAAACTACTCGATTCGGCACAAAAATCAGCGTTCAACCCTAGTTTGATTTAAGATATACTATACATTTCCAGTTGAAATTCTTTGTGCACTTACACTTCGACCGACTTCATACAGGACAATTTCGCATTTGACGTCAGCAATCTGTGATTGCTTAATCAGTCAACTTCACGCGGATTGCGACGTTCATCATTTTGGTAATCAGCCATATCGTCACAACGTGTTGATGGTTCGGGACGATAACCGACCAGATAGGCGCTGCGTGCCAAAAGATGCGATGAAATCGGCGCTGTCAAAAGAAAGAAAACGATAGCCGCGATTGCGCGGGTGACGACGTCAAGTTCCTGAGAAAACACGGCCAGAGCCAGCAGCATCAGGCCGGAGCCAAGTGTGCCTGCCTTACTGGCAGCGTGTGTGCGCGTGTAAATGTCCGGCAGCCTCAGAAGACCGATGGCAGCGATGACGGCAAATGCCGCGCCAATCAGCATGATGACACCGGTAGCAATCAAAACCAAATCATGCGTCATTGATCCGCTCCTGCACTACGGCGAATTTCCTGCTCTATCAAGTTGCGCTTCCCTTCCGGATCCGGCCCCTCTTCAGTCGTGGAACCACGGCTAAGGACGTATCTGGAGAAAGCAACGGTCGCAAGAAAGCCGATCAGACCAAGGGCAATGGCGACATCAATATAAAGGAAGAACCCGGTTTTAACTCCAATCACCGCAATGAAGCCGATTCCGACTGCCACGAGCATATCCAGCGCCAGAATTCGGTCTGGTAATGTTGGCCCGCGCACAATGCGCACAATGATAAGCAAAAAGGCGAGCACCATCATAGCCATGGATATGTTGACAGCCAGGTCGAGGAAGGTTTCTGCTGCACTCATCGAAACGCCTCCATAATCTTCATCTCAAAGCCTTCAGCGATGTCACGCTTCAAGGCTTCTTCATCCGTCACATTTATTGCGTGTATATAAAGAATTCTTCGATCCGGCGAGACATCCACAGACAACGTCCCAGGTGTCAGCGTAATCAGATTGGCCAGCAGGGTAATTTCAAAATCCTTATCCACGCGCAACGGGTACGCCACGAAGGCCGGGTTGATTTGCATTCTTGGTGACAAGACCAGCTTCGCCACCGAAACGGCCGACAGAACCAATTCATAGATGAACAGCAAAAACAGGCTTATGACCCGCCGTGCACGACTCATATAGCCAACTGTGCCCACTTGTTCTCGGATCAGAGACAGAGCCAGAGCTGACAGCGCGAAGCCGAACAGCAGATTAGGCAAGCTGAATGAGCCGGTTATCGCCGCCCAGACCAATGCCAACAATATATTTATGAGAAACAGCGAATTCATGACCCATCTCCTGACTGGCTGTCCTCTGCCGAATTTTCGTCCGACGCTTCTGTCTCTGTTCCAAGCTCTTGACCTATTGCAGCATCAGCAGCTTCTGTTCCCAGAACAGAGCTAATATAGCTTTCGCTGTACAACAGTCCGCCGGCACCACCGGCTGCGACGTTCAAATATGGCCTTGGCAGGAAGCCAAGCGCGATGACAAGCGCGGTCAACCCGATGATCGGGAACAGCATATCGCGCCTGTCAGCTGGATCGCTCAAAGGCATAGTCTCTTGTGGGATGCTTTCACCATCGGGGGTTCCCGATGGCCCTCCCCGCCAGAAACTCATGACCCAAATACGGCCTACTGCGATTGTGGTCAAAAATCCTGTGACCAAAATAGCCGCCGCCAACCAACCATTGCCGCCAGACAAGGAGGCCTGAACCAATGTCAATTTGGGCCAGAAACCAGAGAAAGGAGGCAGTCCAGAAATCGCAAATGCAAGGATCAGGAAAATGGCGGATAGAAACGGGTCCTTGCCATACAAACCACCAAGACCGCGCAAATCGTGAGAGCCGGTCCGGTGGATCATCAATCCACAAGTCATGTAGAGGGCCGTCATGACAATCATCGAATGAACCGCGTACATGATGGATCCCATCAGCCCGAGATCAGACATAAGTGCTACACCGGCCAACATTGAGCCAATACCAGATACAACCAGATAGCCCATGGTCCGCCGAATGTCGCTCTGCGCCAGAGCGCCCAGCACGCCAATCAACATGGTAGCACCTGCGATCCATGCCAGAATGTCGGCAAAAACCGCCAAGGATGCTGGCATCAACATGACCAGAGTGCGCAACAGCGCATACACGCCAACCTTTGTCAGCAGGCCAGCAAATACCGCTGATACGACAATGCGCGGCGTGTGATAAGACGCAGGGAGCCAACTGAACACCGGAAACGCTGCGGCTTTCATGGCGAAGGCCAGCAGGTATAACGCAGCAATCGTGTTAATCGGTGCTCCGTCAGGAAGTTCAGCCACGCGCACCGCAATATCGGCCATATTCAATGTACCGACCAGCCCGTAGAGATATCCCGTTGCAATCAGGAACAGTGTTGTGGCGATGAGGTTCAAGAATGCGTATTTGACCGCGCCATCCAATTGCGCTTTTTCATTGCCTAGGATCAACAGTCCGAACGACGCAATCAGCAGAACTTCGAACCAGACATAGAGATTGAAAATATCTCCGGTCAGGAATGCCCCGCTGACACCTGCCATCAACAGCACCAGAAACGGGAAAAAACCGTATCGTCGATGCTCCGTGTCAATTTCAGTCAAGGCATACAGACAGCAGAAAAATGCCACCAATGCTCCAACCAGAACCAGCAAAGCGCCCAGAATATCAACCGCAAAAGAAATTCCAAAGGGCGGCAACCAACGGCCCATTGTCATGACAATCGGGCCGTTATTGAGCACATGGATAAACAAGCCAACAGCGGCGACAACCAGTAAGGCCAAAATCGCGACAGCCGTTCGGCCCTGAATTGCCGTGTTCTTGCGTTGAGCCAGCAAAAATGCTCCGCCAAGCAGGCAGATTATAATTGGTGCAACCACGAGCCAGTCAGCAAGGGCTGGTGCCTGGGTGACCATGGCCCCCGTAATATCAACAGGTTCTGTTGGTTTTCCTGCCATAATCCGTTCTCAGCCCTAGTAACCAGTTGGCGGAGCGGCTTCGTCAGCCGGCTCCGCAATGCGCATAGTGTCAGTGTCATCCGTGCCCAGTTCCTGATAGGCGCGATAGGCCAGTGTCAGCAAAAAGGCAAAGAAGGAAAATGAGATGACAATCGCTGTCAGCACCAATGCCTGAGGCAATGGATTTGCAATGGTTGGTGCTGCAATAATCACATCATCAGGCACAATGGGTGGAACTTCTCTTGTCAGTCTCCCATTGGTGAAGATCAAAAGATTGACTGCATTGCCAAGCACAACGACACCCAGCAAAATACGGATGATGTGGGGTGACAGCATCAGATAGACGGCGGTCATGAAAAAGATGCCAATTAAGGCTGAAAGTGCGACTTCCATTAAAGTTTCTCCCGCTCTTCCAGCCCAAGCGCAATGGACGCGATCGTTCCCAGCACCACCAGATAGACACCGATGTCAAAAACCAGAGGCGTCGACAGCGCAATTTCTACGCCGAAAATAGACGGGTAAATCCAAAGACCGGTAAAGAACGGAACACCTGCAAACAGCGATATGACGCCTGCCGAAGCTCCAATGAAGAGGCCGGTTCCGGCAATCGACATTGGATGAAACACCAATGCGCGGCGGACCGGCGGAACACCGCAGGCAACGCCATAAATCGCAAAGGCAGACGCTGCAATCAGTCCACCGATAAATCCGCCACCCGGTTCATTATGGCCGCGCAACAACACGAAAATCGAAAACAACACCATCAGGCTTGTCAGATAAGGTGCCGTGGTTCTGAAGATCACTGTTCTCATGATGTGGTCTCCTGAACCTGTGCGATTTTGACATTGGCCTTGACGCTGGCATCGCTGTTGTCAGCGCCCGCCAACGCATCGAGTTTCCTTTTGGGGCGTAGTCGTATCAGCGCCAGTATGGCGAGGCCGGCAATGGCAACAACCGCAATCTCGCCCAACGTATCAACACCGCGGAAGTCGACGAGGATAACGTTGACGATGTTGCGCCCGTGAGCAATTGCCACACTGTGTTCTCGGAAGAAATCGGAAAGTTCAGAATTAAATGGCTGCTGCGTAACCGACAGGAGCAAGAGAAAGAACCCGCCCCCGACTGCAACAGCCAATGAACCGTCCACGATGGTCCTGCCAACAGAGCGATGATCCGTCTGATAAAGGCTGAGCCGCGTCATCACCAGAGCAAGAATGACAACTGACAATGTCTCGACCATAAATTGGGTAAATGACAAATCGGGCGCACCGAACAGCATGAAAAGCAGCGCCACCGCAAAGCCCTGTATGCCCAAAGCCGCGATGGCTGTGAGACGGTTTTTGGCCATGAGAACGGCAGCCAGACCAATGACAGCGATGGCAATCACGCCCCATTCGTAAAACAGCATCTGGGGCATTTCCGGCCAGTCCGGTAATTCATCCAGCAAGATGAGCGGCAGCAGAACGGCCGCCGCAGTCGCCGCAAAAGCGACCTTCATATACAGGTTCATCTGACCTGGCTGAATCAATCGGATCACGCGATGCGAAAACAATACAAGCCAGCTCATGAACTGATCGAACCCAAGATCCGGTCCCCATCCAATAGCCCGCAGAACACGGTCCATTACCGCACGCAGAGAAGCGAGGCGGAAGAACAGGATCAGACCAATGGCAACCGTAATGAGGGACAGGATCAGATTTGCCTTGATGGCGGACGGGAACAGATGAAATTCCGGTTCCAATACTGTTCCAGCCACACTGGACGCCATTGGCCCAAGAAGGTGAACGCTGGTCCAATGCAGGAACAGGGCAGACGCCAAGCCACAGAGTGACAGCACAACTGGACCTGCCAACATCAAGACAGGCCCCTCATGGGCAGCTTTCGGCGTTTCGACCTTGGCACCCAGGAATGGTTTGAAGGCTACTGCGAACCCGATAACCAGCATCAAAGCATTGCCGATGATGGCTGTGATTGTCAGCGCCAGGAATGGCAGTTCAGTGCCCCAGATGCCGAGATAAAGCTCTTCCTTGGCCACGAACCCGATGAAAGGAGGAAGGCCAGCCATCGACAGCGCTGCCAGAGCCCCGGCGCCAAAGGTGATCGGCATGGCTTTGGCCAAACCGCCAAGCTTCGTCACATCCCGCGTACCGGCTTCATGATCTACCAGTCCGGCGACCATAAACAGCGCGCCTTTGAACAGCGAATGCGCCAGCAAATAGATCACCGCACCCTGTATGGCTATCGTATTGCTGGTACCGACCAGCATGACCAAAAGGCCCAATGAGGCCACAGTGGTATAGGCGAGCATCAGCTTCAAATCAGTCTGGCGCACCGCCAGAAGCGTGCCAACGATCAGCGTCACGCCCCCAAAAATGGGCAGGATGATAGACCAGATCAGCGTGTCGCCCATAATGGGCTGAACCCGCATTAACAGATAGACACCGGCTTTGACCATGGTCGCCGAATGCAAATAGGCGGACACAGGTGTTGGTGCTTCCATGGCATTGGGCAACCAGAAATGCAGCGGGAACTGAGCGGATTTGGTAAAGGCACCGCCGAAAAACAGAAGCAGGATCGGCAGATAGTAAGGGCTGGTTTGCAGCAAGCCGGGTTGTGTCAGAAGCGTAGAAAGATCAGATGTCCCCGCCACCAGTTGCACCAGTATGATGCCAGCCAGCAGTGACAGACCGCCGCCGCCTGTAACGACAAGGGCCTGAATGGCCGCGCGGCGTGACTTTTCCTTGGTGTGGTTGAAGCCGATCAGCAGGAATGATGTGATCGATGTCAGTTCCCAAAAAATGAAGACCGTGATCAGATTATCAGAAATGATCAGGCCCTGCATGGCCCCCATGAACAGGAAGATAAACGACAGGAAGCGCCCCAATTGGGGGTGACCCTTCATGTAGCCGCCAGAGTAGAGCACTATGAATGTGCCAATACCGCTGATCAGCAAAGCAAACATCAGGCTGAGACCGTCGATCAAATAGGAAAGCGGCCACCCCATTCCGGGCCACCAGTCCCACACGCTGGCAATGCCGGCTCCACCGGCAGTCTGATCGATATATCCGAGAAAATGGACAAAGATACCTGCTGGCACCAAAGCCAGAAGCCAGGATCCATTATGGCCAAGCATACGAACCACAAACGGCGCAAACGCCGCGGCGATGAAGGGTGCCAAAATGGCAATGAAGGTGCCATCAATTGCTGCGTTCACGAATCCCTACCCTTGATTTATCTGCACGACATATAAAGCGCTCTTATCCATTTGCAACAAAAGCGCCCGGGGTGCAAACCTTCTGGCAGGAATTGAGGGAAGTCGCTATTTAACTGCCCTGTAAATGGGTAATCATCGAGCAAAACACAATGAAATTCGCGGCAATTTCCATTCGAATTACATTGATTTGGTTCATTTCTACAACAAGATAGCTAAATTCGCTCATGATCTGATTCAATTTGCGGATAATTGAGTTCAATGCCTGTCTCCCAAATGTGTTTCCCCTCCACTCTCATGGCTGTATAATTTCCTTTCTCCAACTCTTGGTTGGTTGCCGACGGCGATTCGATTTTTGACAGGCCTTTTCCAACTGGCGGTCTTGAGCATCAATCCAACCGTGCCTCCTCATCCCTCGTGTGTTGGACCAGAATCTGATCGTGTGCCCCATGTCATCAAAAGTATTCACTTTGTTCGTATTGAGAAATTGCGTTATGTTTTTTCGACAAGGTCAGTATGGAGTAAATCAATGCGGTTGAACTATCTGCTGGCCCAATGCGGCAAAGTGGCTGCAACATTGCTGCTTCTGCTCTCGCTGGGTGCCTGCGCGGCATCAAGTCTGAATTTTGCACAGCAATTGACGAACCAGCCCGCAAAAATTCAGACTAACTTTGTTGAAGTTATGAGCTACGCGAAGCGGTCTGAAGCAGCATATTCGACTCCCGAAATCATCAGACAACGCTTTCCGCAAACAATCAGGGTTGCGGTGCCTGAGAACACGAAAGTTCAATACTTTCTTGAGATGTCACCCGAGCAAAAGACCCAGACAATCAGCATACGAGGAACAGCCAATTTTATAGACGTGCTTCTTGATACAGAGATCTTCATTGAAGAAAGCGTAGGCTTAGGCATTCCGGTCCATACCGGATTTCAAAGACTAGCGTTGCGGGTCTACGAAGATGTGAAACCGTATCTGCACAAGGACTACAAGACCAGACTTACCGGCCATTCTCTTGGTGCCGCAGTTGCCGCTATCTTGATGTTGTATATGCAGGATGACGGCTACACCGTCGAGCGGGTTATCAACTTCGGTCAACCCAAATTTACGACTGCGCTAGGTGCCAAGCGGTTCGCGGATGTTCCGCTGCTGCGCGTGGTCGACAGTGATGACGTTGTTCCACTCCTGCCGCCACGGCTGTTGCGGCATCCCTTGCACGGTCCCTATGAACATCTCGGCGAAGAAGTCATTCTTCTGGGTGGAACGTCATTCATTCAACTCAATGAGCATGATTCCTCGGTCGTTTCTGTTGACAGCTTCTGGCGCAACATAAAACACGCCTCGCTGAAGGATCACAAAATGAAACGCTATCTGATGCGCATTGCCCCCAAACAAAGTGACCCGCAGCAGGTGAGCTATGTGGCCTGGCGGGAAGGCCAACGTAAGCGGTCAGCTCAGGTCCAATAGATCTGTTTCGCCAGGTCTGTTTCAATTGAGTGATCACATTGGAGCAACATGCCCTTTGCAGATACACTTGCCGCAATCGGGTGCAGGTCCTATTTGATCGTTCATAACACTGTTAGAAAAGCAGCTTTCGATGACAAAACAAAACCGCACGCCGACCATTATAAAAACCGATGAAGAATGGCGCGAGCAACTAACGCCAGAGCAATATCACGTCACACGGCGCCATGGCACAGAGCGCGCATTTACTGGACCGGATTGGGATCAGAAGGCCGATGGCCTCTATAAATGCGTCTGCTGCAACACACCCTTGTTCCGTTCAGAGACCAAATATGATTCCGGCACCGGGTGGCCCAGTTTTTACGCGCCGGTTGATGAGGACTCGGTCAACGAATTTAAGGATCGCAAGCTTTTTCATACACGTACAGAAAGGAGATGCGCCACCTGCGACTCCCATCTGGGTCATGTGTTTCCCGATGGGCCTCAGCCAACTGGTTTGCGTTATTGCATGAACGGTCAGGCTCTGAGTTTCAAAGCTGACGAAAACGACTGAACCAAACGGGCACAACCTGTTTGAACCCACCTCACTCCATTCCCCAGACCTACGGGTAACCTGTCTTAAAGAGAGCGCCATGTCGTCAACACCACCTTTTGCCGAAAAACGTCCCACAGCCTACACACATCACGGCATCTCGGTTGAGGATGCCTATGCATGGCTCCGGGCGGATAATTGGCAAGACGTTATGCGTGATCCCTCCGGTCTTGCACCGGATATCAGAGCGCATCTGGAAGCAGAAAACGCCTATACCAGCGCTTCCATGGCAGACACAGAATCCTTGCAGGAAAAATTGTTTGAGGAGATGCGTGGCCGTATTAAGGAAGATGACAGTTCGGTCCCCTCGCCCGATGGTACCTTTGCCTATCTGACCAAGGAACTGACCGGCGCCCAACATCCGCTGCTGGTGCGTACCCCACGTGATGGCGGCGCAGAAAGCGTGCTGATTGATGCGAATGTGGAAGCGGAAGGCCTTGCCTATTTCAAACTTGGTGGTGCCAGCCATTCACCCGACCACAGCAAGCTGGCCTGGACTGCTGACCGAAAGGGATCAGAAAAATACCGCCTCAACATCCGTGATCTTACCAATGGAAATGAACTGGCGGATCAGATTGACGAAACCACCGGAGCCGCCATTTGGGATGCGGACAGCAGCGGCGTTTTCTACACTGTCCTTGATGATAATCACCGTCCCTGCAAAGTCTTCTATCACAAGCTTGGGACCGATCAGTCAGAGGACCACCTTGTCTATGAAGAGCCGGACGCTGGGTTCTTTCTAGGCGTGGGGAAAACCCTCTCCGGCGGATATATCCTGCTCGACAGCCATGATCATGAAACGTCTGAAGTCCGTGTTGTTCCTGCAAATGCCCCCAAGGCTGCTCCGCAGTTGATTGCTGCACGGCAAACCGGCGTTGAGTATTCCGTTGAGCATCATGGAGAGCAGTTTTACATTCTGACCAATCGCGATGGCGCTGAAGACTTCAAGATCGTGACAGCACCAGTTTCCAGCCCTGCGCCGGAAAACTGGAGCGATCTGGTGCCGCATACGGCCGGAACACTGATCCTGTCGCTGACGCTTTACACGCACCACATGGTGCGTCTGGAGCGGTTTGACGGCCTGCCGCGGATCATTGTGCGAGACCTTGCATCGGGTGATGAACATTCCGTTGCGTTTGATGAAGAAGCCTACGCACTTGGCGTATCTGACGGGCTTGAATTCGACACCAATACTGTTCGTTTCTCATATAGCTCTATGACCACACCTGCTCAGGTATTCGACTATCAGATGGTCGATCAGCTGCGGACACTGCGCAAAACGCAGGAAGTACCGTCCGGCCATACCATCGAAGACTATCGCACACGGCGCATCTTTGCATTGGCAGAAGATGGTGAACGCGTGCCGATTTCC
>CAZOCA010000049.1:0-10429 GCA_964578105.1 uncultured Pararhizobium sp. | reverse complement strand
GAATATATTGGACATGAGCATGCGCGAAAAAATCATTGTGTTGCCGTTGTTGCTGCTCACCATCCTGTTTGGTTTCTATCCGATGCCGATACTCGATGTAACGGCAGCGTCAGTGGACAATCTCATTGCCAATTATCAGGCCGCTTTGGCCGCAGCCAGCGATTTGGCTGAAACTGCAACTGCCCATTAGAATTGTAAGGTTGGACGAACGAGCATGACACAGGACTTGACCTACATTTCAGATCTTGGGCCCGCATTGCCTGAAATCCTTCTGGCCGTTTCAGCAATGGTTCTGTTGATGATGGGGGCATTTGGCGGCAATCGCATGACGCCGATTATCACCGGAATTTCCGTTGCCGTTTTGATTGTTGCGGCAGTTATGCTGGTTTGGGTCGTCCCAATGGGTGAGACTTTTGGTGGTGCATTTGTTCTGGATCCGTTTGCGCGGTTCATGAAGGTGGTCACGCTGTTTGGGTCTGCCGTGGCAATTGCTATGTCGGTCGGCTTTGCCCGGGCTGAACGATTTGAGACTTTCGAATATCCCATTCTGATTCTGCTCGCGACGCTGGGCATGCTGATGATGATCTCAGCGACCGATATGTTGTCGTTGTATCTGGGCCTCGAATTGCAGTCTCTGGCGCTCTATGTGATTGCGGCCATCAACAGGGATTCCGTCCGTTCAACCGAAGCAGGGCTCAAATATTTCGTGTTGGGTGCCCTGTCCTCGGGTATGCTGCTATATGGCATCTCGCTGGTCTACGGCTTTACAGGACACACAGATTTCGCCGGAATAGCGGCTGTCATCGGTGAAGGCGAGCGCAACATTGGCTTCATCTTCGGCATGGTGTTCGTGTTGTCAGGCCTCGCGTTCAAGATCTCCGCAGTGCCGTTCCATATGTGGACACCGGACGTTTACGAGGGGGCACCAACGCCCGTTACCGCGTTCTTCGCTGCTGCGCCGAAAATTGCGGCCATGGCGATGTTTATTCGGGTGACTTATGGCGCGTTCCAAACAGCCACATTCGACTGGCAACAAGTGGTCGTGTTCATTTCCATTGCCTCCATGGCTCTTGGCGCGTTCGCCGCCATTGGACAACGCAATATCAAACGTCTGATGGCCTATTCGTCCATTGGCCATATGGGTTTTGCATTGGTGGGGGTCGCCGCCGGGACTGAGGCCGGCGTAAAAGGTGTGATCATCTATCTCGCCATTTATCTGGTCACGACATTGGGTGCCTTTGCCTGCATATTGGCCATGCGTCGCAAGGATGGCATGGTGGAAGACATTGACGAACTGTCAGGCCTTTCAAAAACCAACCCGATGATGGCGTTCCTTCTGGCAATGATTATGTTCTCTCTGGCCGGTATTCCGCCATTGGCTGGGTTCTTTGCAAAATATTACGTGTTCGTCGCCGCTGTTGAATCAGGTCTTTATGCGCTGGCAATTCTGGGTGTTCTGGCAAGTGTGGTCGGTGCTTATTATTATTTGCGGATTGTGAAGATCATGTATTTCGACGATGCAGTGGAGACCTTTGAACCAATGCCAACGGAATTGCGTTTGGTTCTGGGTGGTTCCGGTATCTTTGTTCTGGTCTTTATTGTTTTCAACGGCCTGCTTGCGGGTGCCGCTACCACGGCTGCCCAGACATTCTTTTAAAGCCCAATGGCGCTGTCCGCGGCCGTTGAGCGTCAACATTTTTCAAGCGTCGGGTCGACCAATGACCTGGCGCTTGATGCGTTTCGTGATGGGCGCACCGATCCGCTTTGGATAACGGCTAGCGAACAAGTGGATGGCAAAGGACGACGCGGCCGCAACTGGGTGTCTCCACCAGGTAATTTCTATGGCTCGCTTTTGCTTGTGGATCCCGCACCTTCTGAAGCATTGCCACAACTGGCTTTTGTGATTTCTCTGGCATTGCATAAGGCGCTGTCTCGCGCGCTTCCACCAGATGTGCAGACGCAACTCACAGTCAAGTGGCCGAATGATCTGTTGTATGATCGCAAGAAAATTGCCGGCATATTGATGGAGGCCGCGCATGTGGCCGGACGTACCGGCATTGTCATCGGTTGTGGTATCAACTGCACTAGCAGCCCCGTAAAGGCGCCATATCCGGTAACCAATTTTGTGGCCGAAGGGCAGGTGATCTCTGCTGAGGCCGTTTTTGACCTGTTTAGCGCAGAGGTTGTAAATGTGTTGGCTGACTGGCATGCAGGTAATAATTTTGCCTCTATCCGAGAATCTTGGCTGCAACGCGCCAGCGGCGTTGGTGAAGAAATTACGGTTCGGTTGAACGACCGTGAACTCGAAGGACGCTTTACCGGGCTGGATGCCACAGGCCGCCTCTTGCTTTCGCACCCCGAAAGCGGCACAAGCGTCATCTCGGCGGGAGATGTCTTCATGTTGCCACAGTCAGGTCAGCCGCCAGAAGGACACTAAATGAGCGAACAAAACCAATTCGTATTCCTGCCATTGGGCGGGGTCGGCGAAATCGGCATGAATCTGGGCATGTATGGCTTCGGACCGGTTGATAAGAAATCCTGGATCGTTGTAGATTTCGGACTTGGATTTGCAAGGGAAACACAGCCTGGCGTCGACCTGATCTTTCCGGATATCCGCTTTCTGGAATCCGAGAAAAACAACGTCCTCGGCATAATTCTGACCCATGCCCATGAGGACCACTATGGTGGGCTTGTGGACTTGTGGGAACGTGTTGGCGCACCCGTATATGCAACGCCCTTCACAGCAGCCATGCTGGAAGCAAAGCTCGATGGAGCGCCGTGGGCCGGGAAAATTCCAATCAACACAATCAGCCAGACCGAACGTTGGAACCTGGGGCCATTTGATCTGGAAATGGTGCCTGTTTCTCACTCCATCCCCGAACCAAATGCTTTGGCGATCCGCACTCCGCTCGGACTGGCCCTTCACACAGGTGACTGGAAGATTGATCCGACACCCGTAGTTGGAGAGGCGATGGACGTGAATCGCTTGAAAGAGATTGGCAAAGAGGGTGTTCTCGCGCTCATCTGCGATTCGACCAACGCTGTGCGTGACGGGATCAGCCCCAGCGAGGCCGATATTGCCGCTGGCCTTTACGAATTTATCAAGGATGCGCCGAACCGCGTTGCCGTAACCTCATTTGCGTCGAATGTGGCGCGCATGCGGACTGTTGCCGAAGTTGCCGAAAAAGCAGGCCGCGATGTGATTCTGGTCGGTCGCGCCATGCAGCGCGTATCAATCATCGCCAGAGAGCTGGGTTTTTTCGACGGAATCAAACCGTTTTTATCTGAAGATGATTTTGGCTATCTGCCTCGGGACAAGGTGCTGGTCATGTGCACGGGCAGTCAGGGTGAAGATCGCGCCGCACTTGCGCGCATTGCCAATGGCAGCCACCGCAACATCAAGCTGGTATCTGGAGACCGTGTCATCTTCTCCTCCCGCACGATTCCTGGAAACGAAGTCCCAGTGAATACGGTCATCAACAGCCTGTGCGATCAGGGTATGGACGTCATCACCGATCGTGATGGTCTTGTTCATGTGTCCGGCCATCCACGCCGGGGTGAACTGGTTCAGATGTACGATTGGACGAAGCCCGAGATTGCAGTGCCTGTTCACGGAGAACCGCTTCATCTGTCAGCCCATGCCAAACTGGCGGCTGAACAGGGCGTCAAGAATGTCGTGCAAATTCGAAATGGCGCATTGGTCAAACTGGCACCGGGTAAACCAGGCATCATTGACAACATGCACGCTGGCCGACTGCACAAGGACGGCAAACTCATAACCGAGCCGGAAACCGGCGGTGTAGGTGAACGTCGTAAGCTTTCTTTTGCCGGTGTGGTGTCTGTGTCGCTGGTGATGTCACGCCAGGGCGAAATACTGGATGAGCCGGCAGCCGATTTGTATGGCCTCCCGGACTTCGATAGTAAGGGCGCGGATTTTGAAGATATCATCCTGGATGCCATTGATGGTGTACTCGACAGCATGCCTGCGAAACGTCGCAAAAATTCTGGTCAGCTTGAAGAATCGTTGCGCCGAGCCATTCGTGGTGAAGTGCAGCATATCTGGGGCAAGAAGCCCGTTTGCCAGGTTCGCGTACATATCGTTTGAGACTTGAGGAGCAGACCCATGCTGGACCGCTTGAATCATGTTGCCATTGCTGTGCCCGATCTTCAGAGCGCCTCGCACCAGTACAAAACGACACTGGGCGCGACCATTTCTGAGCCCATCGAGATTCCGGAACAGGGGGTAACGGTTGTTTTCATAGAACTGCCAAACACAAAGATTGAGTTGCTCGAACCATTGGGTGAGAAATCCCCAATTGCAGGGTTCCTGGAGAAAAATCCATCGGGTGGCATTCACCATATTTGCTACGAGGTAGATGATATTCTGCAGGCCCGCGACAAATTGCAGGCAGACGGCGTGCGTGTTCTAGGTGATGGTGAACCGAAAATCGGAGCTCATGGAAAACCGGTGCTGTTTCTGCACCCGAAGGATTTTCAGGGCACGCTCATTGAATTGGAAGAGGTCTAGAACATGTCATTTGCAAGTGGTCTTGCAATCTATTTCATCATCTGGTGGTTGGTGCTGTTTGTTACGCTCCCATTTGGTGTTCGCTCCCAACATGAGGGCGAGGATATGGCGCTTGGAACGGATCGGGGAGCGCCGATCAAAGCAAGTCTTGGCAAAAAGGCCATCGCCACGACGCTTATTTCATTGGTCGTGTTTGGCGGATTTTACTATGCGCGCGTCGTAGCTGGCTTCGGATTGGATGACATTCCTTTTCTGCCAACCTTCTAGAGCCTGTTTTATCGATACGGGATCATTCGGTCAGATTTACGCCTTTGCCAGTGAGGTACACGGCAAGCATCGGTCTTCACGATCATAATCGGTGTGCAGCGATCTCTACCGGACATGCTAATTTGGCCTGCGGCAAATCAGATCAGTCCACCGGCGGTATCAGCTGACTTGTCCGGTACCCGGCACAAACTGTGCTGCTAAGCTGGTCGGAATGCTGAGCGGGCACTACCTTGTAACGACAAATGCAGATTGTGCATTGAAGGCGCTATCTTACTGTTCTTATTGTCAATTTTTGAAAAACATAAAAAAAGAGCGGAGGATAAACCTCCGCTCTTTCCAGTTCCGCGTTCCTGTTTCCAATCCGAATTGAATAGACTTCGTTTCGAATATGCGCTGGAAAAACCGCGCAACGGAAACACTCCCTCCCAAGACTAAGACCGCGAAAGAAGGCAGCTATGCGCCACCTTCTGAGCTAAACTAGCGTCGAAAATTCGGTTTGTCACCATATTGTGACCACTGAAGTGCTTTTTTTTGCCGGAACAGGTTGAAGAGGCCTCGATAAAGATCATGGAGGTTGTTTCTAACAAAAGGCTTGTATTTTCTCCGGCCATACGGTTTCTCTCTCATTGATATCAATCGATTGTTACAAACGGATTCTCGATGCGTCTTTCCCGTTACTTCCTGCCGATTCTAAAAGAAACTCCGAAAGAGGCGGAAATCGTCTCGCACCGGCTGATGTTGCGCGCCGGAATGATCCGACAGCAATCCGCCGGGATTTATTCATGGCTGCCATTTGGGCATGCCGTTTTGAAAAAAGTCGATCAGATTGTGCGTGAAGAACAGAATCGCGCCGGCGCAGTTGAATTGTTGATGCCAACTATTCAGCCCGCAGATTTATGGCGTGAAAGCGGACGTTATGATGATTACGGCAAGGAAATGCTGCGCATCACTGACCGACATGACCGGGATATGTTGTTTGGCCCGACCAATGAGGAAATGATTGCCGACATTTTTCGTGGGTCCGTAAAGTCCTACAAGGACCTGCCTTTGAATCTCTACCACATTCAGTGGAAATTCCGAGATGAGGTGCGCCCCCGCTTTGGCGTGATGCGCGGCCGGGAATTCCTGATGAAGGACGCCTATTCGTTTGACCTGACCAAGGAAGATGCGCGCAAATCGTATAACCGCATGTTCGTCGCTTATCTGCGAACCTACCAGCGCCTTGGGCTGACTGCGATTCCGATGAAAGCGGAGTCAGGACCAATTGGCGGCGACATGACCCATGAATTCATTGTTTTGGCTGATACTGGCGAAAGCGAAGTCTATTGCCATCGCGATTTTCTGGACTTGCCCGTGCCGGGTGAAGATGTCGATTTCGATGGCGACTTGTCCCCATGGGTAGACAAATACACCGCTCAATACGCGGCTACCGAAGAAATGCATGATGAAGCAGCTTTTGCCAAAATCCCTGAGCAAGATCAGGTTTCGGCAAGGGGTATTGAAGTTGGTCATATTTTCTATTTCGGCACCAAATATTCAGACCCCATGAATGCCCGAGTTGCCGGACCTGACGGTGTGGATGTACCTGTCCATATGGGATCTTATGGCATTGGCGTGTCTCGCCTTGTCGGCGCAATTATTGAAGCAAGTCATGATGAAAACGGTATTATCTGGCCTGAATCGGTCGCGCCGTTCCAGATTGGTTTGATCAGTTTGAAAGCTGGACACGAAGCCACGGACGCTGCTTGCGATGACCTGTATGCGCGCCTTACTAACGCCGGAATGTCCGTGCTTTACGATGATCGTGACATGCGTGCTGGTGGAAAGTTTGCGTCAATGGATCTGATCGGATTGCCTTGGCAATTGATCATCGGACCCAAGGGTGTTGAAAGTGGAGAAATTGAATTGAAGAATCGTCGTACCGGAGAGCGGGAAAGCCTGACACCGGATGCAGCCTTCAACAAGCTACAGGCCACGTTGGCTTCGTAACAGCCCATCAAGAGATTCTATGACTGAACTGGCTCCAGATTTTGCAGATGCGCCCAACGGCACAAAACCATTCTCTCGGTTTGAGTGGATGCTGGCCGGTCGTTATCTGCGGGCGCGGCGCAAAGAGGCGTCCATTTCTGCAATCGCAGGGTTTTCCTTTGCGGGCATCATGCTGGGAGTGGCGGCACTGATTATCGTGATGGCCGTGATGAACGGATTTCGTACCGAATTGCTCGGCAAGATTCTCGGCATCAATGGGCACATGATCATTGAACCGATCGACGGCCCGTTGAACGATTTTGATGATGTCACTGCACGCCTGTCGAAACTGGAATCTGTCCGGGCTGCCATTCCAATCGTTGAGGGGCAGGTGCTTGCCTCAGCCCGGGAAAACAGCAGGGGCGTCCTAGTACGCGGGATTCAGGAAGCTGATTTTCAAAAACTGCCTGCCGTTGTCAATAATGTGCTCCAGGGAACTCTGACTGGATTTGATGAGGCTGGCGGCCTGGCGGTTGGTTCGCGCCTTGCTGCCAATCTGGGTCTTCAGTTGGGGGATCGTATGACACTTGTCTCTCCAAGAGGAGCCGTGACACCAATGGGCGTCGCGCCGCGGGTGAAGGCCTATCCGATCACGGCCATTTTCCAGCTTGGCATGTCGGAATATGATTCAACCTATGTGTTCATGCAGCAAGCCGAAGCGCAGCTCTATTTCAACAAGGATGACACGGTGTCCTTTATTGAGGTCTATCTGCAGGATCCGGACGATGTGGGCATTATGCGTGGCCCCATAGCGGAAGCCGCTGAACGACCTGTTTTCATCACCGATTGGCAACAACGCAACGCCACGTTCTTTTCTGCTCTTCAGGTGGAACGGAATGTGATGTTCATCATCCTTACTTTGATCGTTTTGGTAGCGGCTCTGAACATCATTTCCGGACTGATTATGCTGGTAAAGGACAAGGGCCGGGACATTGCTGTCTTGCGCACAATGGGCGCCACGCGTGGTGCAATTATGCGGATCTTTTTCATCACCGGCGCAGCCATCGGTATGTTGGGAACATTGGCCGGTTTTGTACTGGGAACAGTGGTTTGCCTCAACATCGAAAACATCCGGCAGTTTTTGTCACGCCTGACGCAAACCGAATTGTTTTCGCCGGAATTGTATTTCCTGAGCCGCCTGCCTGCGGACATGGATCCCTCGGAGGTTGCGACTGTGGTTTTAATGGCGCTGGTATTGTCATTTCTGGCAACATTGTATCCGGCATGGCGTGCAGCACGCCTCGACCCTGTGGACGCGCTTCGTTATGAATAATGGCGTCGTATTGCAACCAGCTATGAAACTGACTGGTATTGAGAAAACCTACGGGCATGGTGATGCAACCCTCACTGTATTGAAGGATGCGAACTTAGACCTTGCAGCGGGTGAAATGGTCGCGTTGGTGGCTCCGTCAGGTACGGGAAAGTCTACCTTGCTCCACATCGCGGGGCTTCTTGAAAAGCCTACAAGCGGCGAAGTTTATGTGGGGGGCGCTGCCTGTCACAAGCTGGATGACAAGGCCCTGACGCGTATGAGGCGCACCGAGATTGGGATTGTCTATCAGTTTCATCATCTCCTGCCCGAATTCACGGCAGTTGAGAATATCGCGATGCCCATGATGATTCGTGGCTTGGACAGGGCAGAAGCGCAAAAGAGGGCGTTCACTCTGCTTCAGTACCTTCATATTGACCATCGAAGCAAACACCGGCCCGCGGAACTGTCGGGCGGTGAGCAGCAGCGTGTTGCCATCGCCAGGGCTGTTGCCAACAGCCCACGCATATTGCTTGCCGATGAGCCGACCGGAAATCTTGACCCAAAAACGTCGGACTATGTGTTTGACGCTCTGTCGCAGCTTGTAAAAGAGTCTGGTTTATCTGCATTGGTGGCAACCCATAATCTGGATCTGGCCGCCCGCATGGACAGAAAGATTACCATTCAAGATCAACGTATCATTGCTCATTAAAACAATTTTAACTGTAAATATTCCCTGTTTGTTCTTTTTCTTGAATTGAGAACAAAAATAGAACAGTCTAAGGCTCAAGACACACAGGAGCCCACAATGTTCTATCAAATTCGTGACATAACCGCATTCGTAACACTGATCATGTTTGCCTTTTTCGTCGCCTTTCTGGGCGACTGGGCTGTGATTTCCGGGTTTTAGGACCCGCCAGTTAATCCTGACAATGATGGGTGCAGCACAGATGTGGAAACAACAGCTTCCCGCTGGACCTCAATACCCGCATGAGCGACAATAACAGAAGAACAGGTTTCAAACTGCGAGTCGCTTCATGGCAGATCCGGGCTTTATCCACCTTCGTGTACATTCAGCCTATTCGCTGCTTGAGGGCGCATTGCAAATTGGAAAATTGCTGGAGCTGACCAAAGCCGATGCAATGCCGGCTGTCGCTATAACGGATACTGGCAATTTGTTCGGCGCGCTTGAATTCTCCGATAAAGCCCAGTCCAAAGGCATCCAACCAATCATCGGATGTCAGATGGCAATTGATTTTGCAGACATTGAAATTGATCCGCGATCACGAGATGGACGGAATCGGCAGGATGTAGCCTTTGGCAATGTCGTGTTGATGGCCATGAACCAGACCGGTTTCCTCAACCTTTCAAAGCTTGTCAGCCGCAGCTTTCTGGAAACGGATGCGTCGACCCGTTCTCACACCTCACTTGAACTTCTGACCGAATTGAATGAAGGGCTGATTTGTCTGTCCGGCGGGTTGGAAGGCGCAATTGATCAGCTGATCGGGGATCGGGATGAAGTCCGCGCTACTTCAAGACTGAACACATTGGGTCAAATGTTCGGTGACCGATTCTATATTGAAATTCAGCGTCATGAACATCCTGCTGAAAAGTTCACTGAGCGTTTTCTGGTGAGCTACGCCTATGAGCATGACATTGCGCTGGTTGCGACCAATGAGGTCTTCTTTCCTGATCAGAGCGACTTTGAAGCTCATGATGCGCTGATTTCTATCGCGCAGGGGCGCATGGTTGCAGAAGATGATCGACGCAAGCTGACAGCACATCATTACTTCAAGAGCCGTGCGGAAATGCGGGAGCTGTTTGCAGATCTTCCCGAGGCTTTGGAAAACACGGTCGAGATTGCCCAAAGATGCCAATTTCGTCCAGACAAGCATGATCCGATCCTGCCGAATTTTACAGGTGAGGGGAGCGAACCGACAGGTAAGAGCGAAGACACGGCGCAACTGCTTGAACGGGAAGCTGCAGAATTACGGCAACAGGCTCTGGATGGATTAGAGCAACGGCTTGGGCAAGCGGGTCTGGCACCCGGCGTCGATCGGGAAACCTACGATAAGCGTCTGGCCTTCGAGTTGGATGTGATCGTGGGCATGAAATATCCCGGCTATTTTCTGATCGTTGCCGACTTCATCAAATGGGCCAAGTTGAACGATGTACCAGTGGGCCCCGGTCGTGGCTCCGGTGCGGGGTCGTTGGTGGCCTGGTCTCTGACCATTACAGACATCGACCCGCTTCGCTTTTCCCTTCTGTTCGAACGCTTTATGAATCCCGATCGCGTATCCATGCCCGATTTCGATATCCATTTCTGTCAGGAGAAGCGGGACAAGTATATCCGATAA
>CAZOCA010000048.1:9275-10463 GCA_964578105.1 uncultured Pararhizobium sp. | reverse complement strand
TTTCACCACTGGAAACATGTCGCTCCAGCAATGCGAAGACCGCAGAAACGCAGGCGTCGGTGTCGTGAAGGGGCGCCTCTTCAAAAGCCTGATCAATGTGTTTGATAAACTCACGCTTCCCGCGCGGGCGCGATACGGCTTGCGATGGGTTCCAACCCTCATAGTAAATACCACGCATCAGCATTGGCAATTGCGCGGATAATTGTGCCGCTTCATCGGTTGATAACCAATCGCGCAGCGTGTGCAGAACCGTGCGCAGCAGATTGTAGCTGCGCTGGGTGTCTTCAAAGTCAACCGCTTCGCGCAGTTCTTCCAGCCAGGTCCCCACGACACGCGGGGCATCATCAAGTGTGTGTAATCCGGTCGCAGACATGTGTGTCTCCTTGAATGCGGGCAATCTAACCAGTTTGCACTGTCCGCCACGTGAGGCGCACAGGTGTTGATGGCGATCAAATTTGTGGCGCCTATTCCTTGATGTATGGCTTTCCATCTGCCGCCGGTGCGCGTGCGCGCCCGACAAAGCCCGCAACGACAACAATTGTGGCAATGTAGGGTGCCATCGCCAAAAACTCGGACGGGATGGGCGTTTGAAGAAGCGCCAGTTTTTGTTGCATGGAATCTGCAAAGCCGAACACCAGAGCCGCCAACAGGGCACCGACCGGGTGCCAGCGCCCGAATATCATGGCAGCCAGCCCGATATAGCCGCGTCCACCGGTCATGTTTTCATCGAACCGCCCGACAGATCCAAGCGTGAACCATGCACCGCCAAAACCGGCGACCATGCCGCCAAGTGTGACGTTGATGTAGCGGATGCGATAGACATTGATGCCCAGCGTATCGGCAGCGCGCGGGTGTTCTCCCACAGAGCGCGCGCGCAATCCGCTGCGTGTGTAGAACAGGTAATAGGTTGAAACGGCCACCATGATCAGCGCGCCATAGACAAACAGGTTCTGCTGAAACAGCATGGGCCCTACGACCGGAATATCTCCTAGCAAAGGAATTTTGTAAGCGCGAAACACCGGTGCATTGTTCAGCGTTCGGTATTCCTGAAACACCTGACTGCTGACATAGGATGTGAGGCCCAGAACAAACAGATTGATCACAACCCCTGCAATGATCTGATCCATCCGGTAGGTGACAACCAGGCCGGCCAGAATAAATCCGAACAATCCCCCAATTGCGATGGCT
>CAZOCA010000048.1:0-9265 GCA_964578105.1 uncultured Pararhizobium sp. | reverse complement strand
CTGGTATCCCGCCGAGCAAAGACCCGACCAGCGCACCGGTGAAGGCACCAGCCAGAAGCATGCCTTCAATGGCGATGTTGACCACCGCAACACGCTCGCACAAAACGCCTGCCAATCCACCCAGAGCAATCGGCACTGCGCGCACCACAGTCGCCTGCAACATGCCTGTCAGGGAGAATGATTTTCCTGCGGTCGCCCATACCAGAAATGCGGCAATGGCAATTGCCATGCCAATACCAAGCGAAAGGGATGTCCATCGCGCGCCACCGCGCACAAACTGCCGCACACCCAGAAAAGCCAGCACAGCGGAGACCAGATAGTTGAAAGACTGCGCGGGAACCGCAAGGCTGGGAATGGGCAGCGTATCGTTAGGGCGTGACAGCTTGAAGACTGCCAGACCTTCGCTGTCCATTGCAAATACGAGTGCAACCAGGATTGACAGTCCAATGAGGACGGTGCCCGTTATGCGCGCCTGACGTTGTTCGCCGATGTCCAGTTTCATTGGAATGTTTGGTGTAATCTGTTCACTGATTGCCATGGTGATCTATTCCTTGCGCACATCAGTGGGCTTTCTGAAGCCCCAGGGAAAGATTGCGCGCACCAGCAATGGTGCGGCTATGAACACAATGATGAGTGCCTGTATGATGCCGATCAGATCTATTGATACTCCGGCGTCAACCTGCATCTGGCGGCCACCGGCTTCCAATGCACCAAACAACAGGCCTGCCAGCAAAACCCCGAATGGATGCGACCGACCAAGCAGGGCAACAGCGATAGCGTCAAACCCTATCCCGGCCGAAAAGCCTGGCGTGGCGCGGTCCAACACACCCAGAACCTGATTGGCACCAGCCAGCCCGGCCAGCGCACCAGCCGTTGCCATGGCCGCAACAATGATCAGCCCTGACCGCATGCCCGCAAACCGCGCTGCATCGGGACTGGCGCCGCTTGCCCTGAATTCAAAACCGATTTTCGACCGGAATAAAATCCAATAGACGACAAGGACTGCTGCCAGTGCCAGAAATATCCCGGCATGGACCCGCAAATTGGGGTCAAGCCAGTCCAGCAATCGTGGCAATTCGGCGTTGTCCGGCACGGATTTCGAAATTGGATCGGCACGCCCTTCTCGCTGAATGAAGGGCTGGCGCAGCAGATAGTCCAACAAGCGGTATGAAATGAGGTTCAGCATGATGGTTGAGATGACTTCATGGGCGCCTGTTGCGGCGCGCAGCCAGCCTGCAATGCCTGCGTAAAGCGCCCCAACCAAGGCACCAGACAGAAGGCAAAGCGGAAGAAGCAGGACGAATGGCAGGCCGGGCAAGCTGAAGCCTGTGATGACGGCTGCGATGCCTCCCATCAGGATTTGTCCTTCGGCTCCGATGTTGAAAAGGCCAGCGCGAAAACCCAGCGCAAGTCCCAAACCGGCAAGGATCAGGGGCGCTGCGGCCGTCAGTGTTTCAGATATTGCATTGAGTGACCCGACAGAGCCTTTGAGAAGGGCAATATAGGACAGGCCGATGGTGACCAGTTCCACATTGGTTGCCAGCATTGTGAATGCGCCCAGGATCAGGGCAGCAACGACTGCAAAGATTGGAACAATGACAAGGTCTTCAAACTCGGCGCGTGGCGGTGCTGCGCGGCGCAGCAGATCTTGAATGGCTTTGTCTGTTTTGGATGGTGTGCTCATGGGGCCGCTCCTGCCATTGCAAGCCCGACTTCATTTTTGTCCGCCTGTCCCTCCGCATTGTCAAACTCGGCAATGATATTGCCTTTGAACATGACGAGTATCCTGTCTGACAGAGCAAGAATTTCGTCCAGCTCTGATGAGACGATCAGGACACCATCGCCTTCATCACGGGCATGGACGAGACGCTCATGGATGTATTCTATCGAGCCGACATCAAGCCCGCGGGTTGGCTGGGCCGCCAGCAACAGATCGGTGTCGCGCGATAATTCGCGTGCAACGACGAGCTTTTGCTGATTGCCGCCGGAAAGATGGCCTGCAGCGGAAAAAACCGATGGTGTGCGCACGTCAAATTCGACAGCGCCACGCGCGGCAGCTTCATTGACAATGTCCCACTTTATCTGCCCACGTGACGAGAACCGCGTGTCATAATAGGTGTCGAGCACCATGTTCTCCGCGACTGTAAAACTGGGAATGATTCCAGTACGTTGTCGATCTTCAGGAATATGGGCGATGCCCATGCGATGACGGGCTCTGGCGGAACTGTGGGTGATGTCATTATCTTGATAAGTGACTGTGCCTGACGTGACATGGCGCAGCCCGGCAAGGGCTTCGACCAATGCGGTCTGGCCGTTTCCCTGAACCCCCGCAATGCCGATGATTTCGCCGCTTCTTACGCTGAAACTGATTTGGTTTACGGCGATTTCGTCGTTTTCATGCAAGACGGTCAAATTTTCAATTTTCAGCAGATCGTCGCCTGGCGCAAAGGGCTGCTTCGTGACATCGAAGCTGACCGGGCGACCGACCATCATCTCGGCAAGGTCTTTCGTAGTCATGGTTTTAGGATCGCCTGACCCGGTAATCTTGCCCTGACGCAGAACGCTTATGCGGTCCGCAATCTGAAGAATTTCGTTGAGTTTATGGGTGATGAATACCAGCGCCTTGCCCGCATCGCGCAGAGCCTTGATGATCTGGAAAAACTCTTCAACTTCCTGCGGCGTGAGGACGGCCGTTGGCTCATCAAGAATGAGTACCTGTGCGGAACGGAACAACACTTTGATGATCTCAACGCGCTGCTGCACGCCGACCGGCAGGGTTTCAATCAGCGCATCGGGATCAACTTCCAGACCGTATTGGTCTTTAATGGCACGCACATGATCGCTGGCTTTTTTGAGATCGAGAAAATCAAATTTCCCCACCGGTTCAACACCCAGCACGACATTTTCAGCAACCGTAAAAACGGGCACAAGCATGAAGTGCTGATGCACCATCCCTATGCCTGCTTCAATGGCTTCGCCGGGCCCGCTGAATGTTACTGGCTTGCCATCAATTCGAATCTCGCCTGCATTTGGCTGATAGAGTCCGCACAGGACGTTCATAAGTGTGGATTTGCCAGCACCGTTTTCGCCAAGCAGACCGAGGACTTCGCCAGCCCGGATGTCAAGAGTGACATCCGAATTGGCGATCACCGGGCCGAAACTTTTTGTGATCCCGCGAAGTTCGACATTCATGAAGCATCCTCCACTGGCGCGTTCTCCCTTGGCGCAAAGCTGCGCATGGGTCTAGGTGCCATCGACCTTGATTGTGCCATCGACAATGCCCTGCCGAATGGCAGCAAGTTCGGCTTTCAAATCTTCGGGAACCAGTGCATCCATGTCATGAAATGAGGCCAGATCAACGCCGCCATTGGACAGGGAACCGACCAGAATACCGCCCTTGAATGTGCCATCCATGGTGCTTTTGATCACATCAAAAACAGTGGCATCCATACGTTTGGTGACGGATGTCAGATAGACATGCTTCTTTGCCGGGTCTGTGAAGTAAAGATCAGCGTCAACACCGATGATTTTGAGCAGCTCTGTGCCGAGTTCATCTGCAAGCGCAGCGGATCCAAGACCTACCGGACCGGCGACTGGGAGGATGATATCTGCACCTTCATCATAAAGATTCTGAGCATAGGCGCGGCCATCATCCAGGGAGTCAAAATTGTTGGTAAACAGGCCTTCACGCGTTTCCGGGTTCCAGCCCAGTACAATAACCGATGTGTCTTTTTGCGCGTTGTAATAAGCCGTCCCACGATGAAACCCGTCCATGAAGATCGTTACAGGGGGGATGTTGATGCCGCCAAAAACACCGAGCGTGCCGGTTTTCGTCATGCCGGCGGCAAGGTAACCTGCCAGAAATGCGGCTTCGTCGGTGGCATAGACCTGCCCCAGAATGTTTGGAATTTCTGGATCATATGCGAAATCGACTATGGAGAATTTCTGATCCGGATTGGCCTTCGCAGCTGTCTGCGTGGCATCACCAAGTAAAAAGCCGACGGTGATAATGATATCGCAGTCACCACCCAGCAGCGAGTTGATGTTCGCTTCGTAATCGGTCTCCGCTTGGGATTCCAAAAACCGACCTTCAATGTCAAGTTGCTCCATCGCATCCTGAACGCCCTTCCAGGCAGTCTGGTTGAAGCTGTTGTCATCAATGCCGCCCGTGTCTGTTATCTGGCAGGCTGTGAATGCCAGTGCAGCAAACGCCGAACTGAAGAGAATGGCCGCGCCGAGTGCCACGATGCGGGAAATTCTGGCTATGATATGCATAATGATAACCTCCTGAAACGCTTTGGTGCGTGAATGTCAGAAGATTAGCGCAGGCGGGGGAACTTCGATTGATGCCGGTCAATGCCTGATAAATTGGGGGCTGATTAATTTAGAGGCAGATCAATTCAGATCCGCATCGGCCTGGTGAAAAGCGCGTCACAGCAGGTCTTTGGCAAGGCGGCTTTGCTCTTCCATTGCGATCGCGATTTTTTGATCGAGTATCGCATAGTCTGGTCCTGCTGTCGTGTCCTTGCCGTCAATCATATCGCCAACAGTGATTGACACTCGTGAAAACGGAAGCGGGATTTCCTGTTTGTCCCAACGTGAGGTAAGCACTATTTTTCGTTTACTCTGAATCCCGATGGGAACAAGCTGAACCCCTTGTTCGATGGCCAGCTGCAAAGCGCCATGTTTGATTCGATGATAAGGGCCCAAAGGACCATCCAGAGCGACCGCATAAAGCCCATAGTTTTGGTTGAAGTGCTCTGCCAGAACATGCATTCCGCGGCCCCTTACCGGTAGCCTGACCGGTTGATAACCGAACCAATGGCAAATGTTTGCTATGACGTTGCCGCGGAATGAATTCGTGGTCACCACGACGACATTTCTGCCCTTGGCGAGGGCAAATAACGGCAGATATTCGCCATGCCAGAACATCGCCAGGACCCGGTGTCCGTCTTTTGTCATCTGGTCAAGTTTCGACAGATCCTGCACCTGCCGGTTCAATGTCATGCACCAGGCAGATAGCATCAGGCAGATTGGCAGGGCAATGATCCGGGCAAGCAGCCGCTCAATAGCGTTCGAGCCGCTATTTTTGTTCATCGGATCTTGGTGGTGAGGGGAATAAAGCATCGCTCGCAGCGTGGGCAATATTCCCCATAATATCAAGTTCATTCGAGACGGCGCGTTTCGACGACGCCCAAAGATTGTCATGTTTGTATTCGGTGTGCTTATGCCCGGATTCAATTCTGTTGTAGAAGGACCGCACCTGATCAGTGGTGGATGAAATGGAAAAGCGCTCGGCGGTCTGGCGCGCGGCTTGTTGTTGTTCTTTGCGCGCATCAATGTTCCAACTGAGTTGACCTGCCACGGCGGTCGCAAACTCGGTTTCTTCCGCTGTTGTAGATAGTAGTCTGCCGTTGATGCCGTCGCGCACCATTTCGCGGGCACCGGGCGCATCAAGGGCGACAACCGGAACGCTGGCCGCCATTGCTTCGGCCAAGACGAGACCTTGGGTTTCTGAGCAGGAGGTGAAGGCAAAGACATCCATTGATGCGTAAGCGTCGACCAACTCCGACCCCTGTAACACGCCCGTAAACCGTACACGGTCGTCAACATTCACTGACCTGAAAATCTCCAACATATGGGCGCGCGACGGCCCATCACCCACGATCAGTGCATAGGCTTCCTTGTTCTGATTGAGAACGAGCGCCAGTGATGCAGCCAAAAAGCCTAGGTTTTTTTCAGGGGCCAGACGGCCCACATGGCCCACAAGCGGGGCCTTTGTGGGAATTGAAAATATCTGACGCGTATGTGCGCCCACTCCGTTGCAGAACACTTTGGTGTCAACACCTGTTGGAATGGTTGCAATTTTGGTTTTAACCGAATGCGCGCGCAGAAAACGTTTAATGCTTTCACTGGGCGCGATAACGCCGTCGCAGAGATCACAATAGCCAATCGACAGGCTTTGTGCGAGCCGCTTCAGAAGATCAGAATCCTGAGCGACATAGTGACCATATAGTTCATAGCGCGTGTGATAGGTGAAGACGATCGGGGCTTCCGAGGAACTGGCCGCCCGCAGGGCACTGTCACCCAATAAGAACGGATGATGGCTGTGAACAAGATCAGGCTGGAAGTCCTCGATGATTGCCGACAGATTCGTGGATAGGGGTAACGGTACTGAAAAATCGCTGCCGCCAAAATTTTGCAGCGCTGGAATGCGTACCACGCCGTTTTCGTGCAAGGGCATTCCTTCAAATTCGGGCGCAACAATCAACACGCTGTCACCGACCTGGCGCAATTGGCGTGCCAACTCACTCACACTACGAGCTACACCGCCGACATGCGGGGTAAACGTATTGGTGAACATCAATACATTCATGTGCCAACTGGCTCCGCGCATGTGTCACCAGACCCTGCGAGCTTTGCAGTCAGGTGGGTGGGTTTCATCGTGCAGTGTGTAGAATACTCGCTCTCAAAACAGCCGTCAGCAGCGCTAAAGGCAGCGTTGGACCGGATCCGATACCGATAAATGCGTCGTCGTCGCTTGCATCAGTTTTGCGCAGGGCGCATGTCCAGGTTCCATCCACTTCATCCGCGCGCCCTTTAAGTGTGATGGCCCATTCCGGCAAGTGCTCTTCAATCAAATGCAACACAGCTTCAGTGGGTTCGAAATCGGCAAGCTGCTTTGCATCAGCAAAGTTTTCGTCCGGAAAAGCCTGTTCCATTGCTCCAATGGCTTGCGCCAACAACTGGGTATCGAGAGTTTTGGCCTTTTTGACCTGTTCGACGACATTTGCCAGTGCTTTGGTATTCATAGCATCCTCACCCGTTGCAAGCATTGGGAGCATGGTCTGCTATTGCGCGGTGTTCCGCGTTGATGCGCATCAATGGGCGCTTGCGAAAAAGACGCGAAGCTGGATCCAGTTTCTTCACATTCAGGATGGCCAGCATGACACAAAAAACCAGAAATGTAATGTGGTTCGAGGATCTGTCGCGCGGTGATGTGAGCCTTGTTGGCGGCAAAAATGCATCGCTTGGTGAGATGGTGAGAGAGCTGTCGCAAGTCGACATCAAGGTGCCGCCTGGCTTTGCCACCACTGCAGATGCGTTTCGAGCCTATGTGGAATTCAATGAGCTGGATAGTGTGCTTGACAGGGTTTTGGGCGATCTGGAGAAAAATAAAGTCACTCTTGCGGAAGCAGGGACCGAAATACGAAAATCCTTCATCGCTGGCGATTGGCCGCCCGATATCAAGGATGACATTCTGACTTGTTTTGCGGAATTGGGCGCACGCACCGGTTCTGACGATCTGTCAGTGGCTGTGCGCTCCAGTGCCACTGCTGAAGATCTGCCGGATGCCAGTTTTGCCGGTCAGCAGGAAACCTTTCTGAATGTGCGTGGCGAACGGGCCCTGCTTGAGACATGCCGACGCTGCTTTGCCTCGCTCTTCACTGACCGCGCAATTACTTATCGTCAATTGAAGGGTTTCGATCACAGAAAAGTGGCGCTTTCCATTGGTGTTCAGAAAATGGTGCGATCAGATATTGGTGCATCAGGCGTTATGTTTTCCATCGATACAGAAACAGGCTTCGACAAGGTTGTCTTGATCAATGGGGCTTGGGGGCTGGGAGAAAACGTTGTCCAGGGCACCGTCAACCCGGATGAATATCAGGTTTTTAAACCATTTCTGGAGGATTTGGAACTTGTGCCGATCCTTGAAAAGCGATGCGGTGAAAAAGAACAGAAGATGATCTACGCAGGCCAGTCCGGCGGTGACACGAAGAACGTTCCCACATCGAAACATGAGCGCCAATCATTCGTTTTGGATGATGCCGATATTCTTGCCTTGGGGCGCCAGGCGGTCACCATTGAACAGCACTACGGACAGCCCATGGATATGGAATGGGCCAAGGATGGTGAAACCGGGATGCTCTACATCGTGCAGGCACGGCCCGAAACAGTGCAATCACGTATCGACGTTCATGCCATGAAATCCTACCGTCTGACCGCATCTGCGGAGCCAATTCTGACGGGTCTCAGTGTCGGTAGCGCTATAGCCAGGGGGGCGGTCTGCCTGATCGAAGATGTCGCTGATATTGAGAACTTTGTCGATGGTGCCGTGCTTGTTACAACAACGACCGATCCGGACTGGGTGCCCATCATGAAGCGCGCGGCCGCAATTATTACTGATCACGGTGGGCGCACATCCCATGCCGCGATTGTTAGCCGGGAACTGGGAATTCCAGCGATCGTTGGCACGGGCAGGGCAACGCAATTGCTCCACGATAATCAGGACATCACTGTGTCATGCGCTTCGGGCGAACAAGGTGAGGTTTATGCAGGCTTGCTTGATTTTGAAATTGAACAAATCCAACTTGATCACATCCCGAAAACCAACACAAAAATCATGCTCAATCTGGCCAATCCAGCGGCGGCGTTCCGGTGGTGGCGGTTGCCAAGTGATGGCGTTGGTCTGGCGCGTATGGAATTTGTGGTCAATTCCGCAGTGAAAGCCCACCCTATGGCGCTCGCTCATTTCGATACGCTGGAGAACCAGGCAGACAAGGATGCAATTGCTCTGTTGACCGAGAGCTATGCCGAAAGAGGCGATTATTTTGTGGAAACGCTTGCGCGCGGCCTGTCGCGCATTGCAGCTGCTGTTTACCCCAAACCGGTCATCGTACGCATGAGCGACTTCAAAACGAATGAATACGCCAAGCTTCTGGGTGGCGCACAATTTGAACCGCAAGAAGAAAACCCGATGATCGGGCTGCGCGGTGCCTCGCGCTATTATTCCGACATGTATCGCGATGGTTTTGCGCTTGAGTGCAGGGCCATGCACTATTTGCGCGAAGTCATGGGATTTTCCAATGTCATATTAATGGTGCCGTTTTGCCGCTCGCCTGAGGAAGCTGATCGGGTGCTTGAGGTGATGGCAGAAAACGGATTGCAGCGCGGTGAGAACGGGCTCGAGATTTATGTCATGAGTGAGATTCCATCCAATGCAATTCGCGCGAGTGAATTTGCCGAGCGCTTTGACGGCTTCTCTATTGGCTCAAATGATCTGACCCAGCTGACACTTGGGGTCGACCGTGACAATGAGGAGCTTGCTGGCCTGTTTGAGGAGAGCAATCCGGCCGTGTTGTGGATGGTTGAGACGATCATAGATCGTGCCCATAAGAGCGGTATCAAGGTGGGGCTTTGCGGCCAGGCACCAAGTAATGACCCGGCCTACGCGCAATTCCTGGTCAATGCCGGAATTGACAGC
>CAZOCA010000047.1:0-10613 GCA_964578105.1 uncultured Pararhizobium sp. | reverse complement strand
CAGCGTTCGACGCCTTTATTCCCGGAACTGAGATCTAGAGCCTTTCTTTATTTGTCGAGTATCGCAAGTGCTTGTGCGTGCAGCGTTTCATTCGCCGCAGCCAGCACTTGCAGACGCTCATGTTTTTCCAGACCCCGAACAGGGTTACCCTGCCATGTCGTGACCTTGCCGCCTGCAGCTTCGATGATCGGAATGAGCGCTGCAATGTCGTAGATTTGAAGTCCAGCCTCTACATCGAGATCGGCAAATCCTGATGCGACCATCGCATAGCCATAACAGTCTGCACCGTAGCGATACAATTGGCAGCTTTGTTCCAACTGGTCATAATGAGCGCGCTCATCACCGGCCAGAAGAGCTGGGTCTGTGGTGAACAAGGTCGCTTGGTCCAGCTTTTCATGCTGTCTTGTAGCCAAACGTTTCAGCGGGGCTTGTGATTTCGTGTTTGCAAGCCAAGCGTGACTGCCAGCACCGACAAAAATTTCACCCAGAACGGGTTGTATCATGGCACCAAGGATTGGCTTGCCTTTATGGCACAAAGCAATGAGCGTGCCCCAGAGTGGCAGGCCTGAAACGAATAGTCTGGTGCCGTCAATCGGGTCCAAGACCCAGACAAATTCAGCCTGGAGGTTTTCTGCGCCATATTCCTCCCCCAAAATTCCGTGATCAGGAAATCTCTGATTGATCAATTTTCTGAGCGCTGCTTCGGTATTTTTGTCTGCAACGGTTACCGGGTCAAAAGCTTCTGACGCTCCTTCAGCCCCATTTTCCAACTTGTTTTCGACATGTAATGGCTGACGAAAATGCGGCAGTGTTTCTGCCGCTGCTACCTCGGCCATTTCCTGGATAATCTGGGGAACGCCATTCTGCGTTGAAAACTCAGTGTGCATGGCTGTTATGCGTTCCTTGCATGTCTGTGATGGGGCTTTGCATGTGATTTCTGTCTCTTGCATTTAAACTGTTGATAAAAAACATTAATTTTTACCGATTGGAATTCTGATTCTTCACATGACCGTCTTTGACTAAGACTTTTGGTGACAAAATGCGAGTTCGTTGTGCAAAAATCTGCCGTCCAACCTTGACTCTTGTGCGTTGCAACCACATCTTCATTGCATAGCAACATTCACTCCTCCCGAGTGTTGCTTCCGCCCCTCGTGGGCGTTTCCTCCCTAGACTTAAGGCCGCAGCTTCTTGCTGCGGCTTTTTTTTGTGTTTTTGGCAGGCAAAAAGCTGGCCGTTACTCTGCCGCCAATGGTTTGGCAAAACGAGCGTGGCTATACGTAAAACAGGGATGTTCCATCAACGCCAGCGTGCTTGGGCCAAGGTCTGTTGCAGGTCGTCAAATCCCGCGTGGCGCTGCGTTGTTGCCCCTTCAAAGTAAAGCATGAACGTTTTGGCCGCTGGCTTTGGGTGGCAAAATTCGAATTCATTGTGCAAAAATTTACATTTCAGGCTTGACTTTTGTGCGCTGCAACTACATCTTTGCTGCATAGCAACATTCACTCCTCCCGAGTGTTGCTTCCGCCCCTCGTGGGCGTTTCCTCCCTAGACTTAAGGCCGCAGCTTCTTGCTGCGGCTTTTTTTTGTGTTTTGGAAAGCGAAAGCTGGTGGCTATTCTGCTGCCAGTGGTTTGGCAAGCCCGGTATCGCTCCCGGCATCGCTGGACGTAAAGCAGGGATGCGCCATCAACGCCTGAGCGAACAGGCCAAGGGCTTGTTGCAGGTCGTTAAATCCTGTGTGGCGCTGCAACGTTACTTCGTCCATATAAAGTTGGCGGTTAATCTCTATCTGGAACGCATCCAGTCCGCGCTGAGGTCGGCCATAATGCTCGGTGATAAACCCGCCTGCATAAGGGCGGTTCTTGGCAACCGTGAAACCAGCCTGCCTGAGCAGTGCCACTGCATAGTCAATCAAGTCACCTCGACAACTTGTCCCATATCGGTCCCCTATAATCATGTCAGGGCGCTTTTCTGCCTCCCCGTCAGCAGCTTTGCTGTTCTGTTGCGATGGCATGGAGTGGCAGTCGATCAGAAGGGCATGGCCAAACCTGCTATGCGCGCGCGCCAATAAGTGCCGCAAACTGTCATGATAGGGTCGGTATATCAGCTCGATGCGGGCTAGAGCGTCGTCCGGGTCCAGTTTGCTGATATAGATGTCGCGGTTCTCAGCAACGATCCGTGCAATGGTTCCAAGGCCGCCGCTGACGCGTATGGACCCGGTATTTGCATATGGGGGCAGAGGCGCGAAGAACATGCGCGCATCAAGCTCATACGGCTCACGATTGACATCCAGATAGGCACGGGGGAAATTTGCTTGCTGCAAGACAGCACCCAGCTCAGGCGCTGCCTTAAAAAGCTCGTGGACGTCCATGTCCTCGGAGGCTCGGATGGTCAGCGGATCGAGTCTCGACAAGTTGAGGAAACGCTCTGGATATACCGCGCCACTGTGGGGCGAGTTAAAGATTATCGGTTTGGTCTGGTTCTTTTCGCCCAAAACTTCGAATGAGGGCACGGTCGTAAAATCATTGAACGAATCATGCGCCGACAAAACAGTCACATTTTCTGTTTTGCCTCTTTCAGCTCGTGGGTCTGCTTGATCTGTCATTGCCACCATCGTGTCAGGAATTTTTCATTTCGTCCATTCATGACCTCTCCACTGTTGCCAGTCCCTGATCCCAGAAGTCGCTCCGCGCAGACTAAGGTGGCCTGTGCAATCCAGAAAATTAAAAATTATGCCATTTTTCTGTTCATGCAATGGACAAGTTTTGATTCAAACATTTACCATATCATAGGTTTTTTGGCCCAGTAAGCTTGTGCTACATCTGAGATATGGCATCAGAGCGCTATCTGGTGATCGGATCGCTGCCAAATGCGGACAGCACTGGTCACGATATTGGTGATGAGCAAAGACCGGTGCAGTCCGGTAAAAAGGAAGACAAGTATATGGCCCATATTCTGCTGGCTGAAGATGATGATGATATGCGCCGCTTCCTGACGAAGGCACTTCAGACGGCTGGGCATACCGTTGTTGATTTTGACAATGGAAGAAGTGCATACGAGCGCATGCGCGAGGAGCCGTTTACCGTGCTTCTGACCGATATTGTCATGCCCGAAATGGATGGTATTGAACTGGCCAGAAAGGCGACTGAACTCGACCCGGACCTGAAAGTCATGTTCATCACCGGGTTTGCAGCTGTTGCCCTTAATCCTGATTCCAATGCGCCTAAAAATGCCAAGGTCTTGTCCAAACCGTTTCATCTGCGTGACCTGGTGGGTGAAGTGGACCGCCTTTTGGCAGCATAAGCTGCTTATGGTGCGTTTTTCCTACGATCAGGCCTTGCGCACGGGGGCTGCCTTTTGTATATCGCTTCATCTTCTCACGTCAGATCTGTGACGATTGTGAAACAGCGGGGCGCGTAGCTCAGCGGTAGAGCACTACATTGACATTGTAGGGGTCACTGGTTCAATCCCAGTCGTGCCCACCATTGTTTCACGGTAGACCGGACTTTGACGCGAAACAGAACTTAATTTCGAACTCTTAGAGTAAACAGATGAAAATCAAGAATTCACTGCGTTCCCTTAAATCCCGCGACCGCGACAACGTTCTCGTGCGCCGTAAGGGCCGGGTTTATGTGATTAACAAGGTTAAACGCCGCTTTAAGGCTCGTCAGGGCTGATTCTACGTGCCTGGCAGCTGCCCGGCACTATGAACGCGGATTGAGGCACGTGAAGACATTCACGGGCCTTTTTGTGTTGATATATTATTCTTTTGTCATTTGCATTTTCAATTTACAGCGCTAGACTTTCCTCATGTTGTATTTTGGAAATATTCTACGTAGCGCTCGGCTTGCCACTATGGCGGCTGCGATGTCAGCTTCAATGGTGTTGGGATTCACCGCGTCTTCATTTGCAGAAGAAGTTCCACTTTCGGACCGACTGGATCGATTGTTCACAGAACTGCAGTCTTCCGAAAGTGAAATGGAAGCAAAACGTTTTGCGGCGCACATAGACAATTTGTGGCGCGGAGCGCGTGGCGAGACCGCGCGGTTGCTCTTGACCCGCGCCGATGACGCCATTGCCGATGAGGACTTTCCTCTGGCGCTAGATGTCCTGGATCAACTTATTGCGCTGGAACCGGATTTTGCAGAGGCCTGGAATCGCCGCGCAACCGTGTATTTTCTGAAGAATGAATACGGGCCATCTTTGGCTGATATCGCCGTTACCCTGACATTGGAACCAAGGCATTTTGGTGCCTTGACCGGTCTTGGTCTGATGCTCGAAGATTTGGGTGAAGATAAGCGTGCCTATGCGGCTTTGAAGCGCGCCTTGGAACTGAACCCCTTTCAGGAAGAGGTCCGGTTGGAGCTTGAATCACTGGAACGCAGCGCTCTGGGTCAGCCAATTTAAACGTGCCTCGGCGAAGATTTGAGATCCGGTCGTCGAAGCACGGCTTCTTTTCCGCTGTTCTGCGGTTGCTTAGTAGTAAAATTCCTCGCGGATAATTTTACCGTTGGAAACGGTGTAAATTGCGATTTCTTTCATAGCTGTGCGTTCTGAAGTTTCCCGATTCGTGGCTTCGAAGCTGAATATGACAGCAAACCGATCATCACCATGGAGAAACGGGCCTTCCACATCGCTGGAATGGACCTGGAACGTATTGGCCCACCACTCATGCTTGCCTTGAATGGCTTCCACTCCGACGGTTTCGCGACTTGAAGCGCCAGGGCCGACAATAGCCTCAACAGATGTTGCACCTGGGTCGTAGAGGTCGGACAAGCCCTGTTTTTCATTTCCGGTGCGGCAGTTTTCAATCAACTGGTCCGCAATTTCTTTCAGTTTTTCCCGAGACATAGGTTTTCTCCAGTGTGTTTCTATGTGGCATCATTGAGCATGGTAAAATCGGAAGCAGCGCCTTAAGCTTCTGATCAGGTGGCCTTCAGCCAGGATCCAACAATGCCCGTTCCTAATGACAGCATACTGTCAGCATGATTTTCTGGCTGACGATTTCTTGTGTGTTAGCGGTTGTTCTAAGCTTTGGAGTTGCGCGCTATAGATCGCACATCTACAGCCAGAGACATCCGCCCATTGGCGATCTCATGCGTGTCGATGCTGTCACGCTGCATTATTATGACACCGCCGGTACACAGCGTGCCGCTCCGACCGACAGCTCACCATTGGTGTTCATTCATGGAGCCAGCAGCAATTTGAGAGACGCGGTTCTGGCATTTGAGAAACCGCTCGGTGGCAAGCGGCGTTTGATTTTCGTGGATCGTCCCGGACATGGACACAGCACCCGTCATTCGGCTTTGCAGTCTGACCCGCGTCGACAGGCGGAGCTCATAGCAAGACTGTTGGCGAGGCTGGACGTCGACAATGCCATTATCGTTGGGCATTCATGGGGTGGTGCTGTGGCGGCGGCGATGGGGTTGCAGCATGGGGAATTGGTAAAAGGGTTGGTGTTTTTGGCACCAGCGACCCATCCATGGCCCGGCGGGGTGCTTTGGTACTACAGAGCGGCGAATTTGCCGATTATTGGCCGCGTGTTTGCATGGTGGGTCGCGACCTTTGTGGGGTCGCCTCGGGTCAATTGTGCTGCCGCAGCGGTTTTTGCACCAGACAGAATGCCGGCGGATTATCCTGAAGCTGTGGGCGCAAACTTGGCTCTACGACCTGCTCAGTTTCTGGCGAATGCTGCCGATATTGTCGACCTCCATCAACACGTGAAGGCAATGTCCAGGGACTATTCAACCATTACCACATCAGCACTTGTTATCACTGGAACACAGGACGATGTCGTGTGGCCGCATTTGCATGCGCATGGCCTGATACGAGATTTGCCTAATGCGGAACTCATTGAATTTGAAAATTGCGGACACATGCCGCACCACAGTCGCAATAGCGAGACTGTGGCGGCCATACAGGCCTTTGCTGACGGACTTTACCGTTGTGAGTGAGTGAACCCTGGCAGGCCGCCTAGATGCCGCTTACGCCATCGCTTCCAACAAAGGCAATGCGCAACAAATTGGTGGCGCCGGGAGTTCCAAAAGGAACGCCTGCGGAAATAATGAGCCGTTCACCCGGCTTGGCGAAGCCTTCTTCATGTGCAATCTGACAGGCCCTGTCGACCATGTTGTCTTCATCTTTCACATCATCGCTGACGACGCAGTGAAGCCCCCAGACTATCGCAAGCCTGCGTGCTGTCTCCTTGATTGGCGACAGGGCTATAATGGGTGTCTCTGGCCGTTCTCTTGATGCCCGGATGCCGGTGGCACCTGACGATGTGAAGCAGACGATGACTGCGAGATTCAGGGTTTCTGCAATCTGGCGCGCAGCCGCAGAAATTGCATCGGAACCGGTTGGCTGTGGTTCGGTACGCTGGGCGTATAAGATCTTGGCGTAGTTGGGATCCCGCTCCACCTCTTCAGCAATGCTATCCATGGTGGAAACAGCTTCGACCGGATAATCACCCGCAGCTGATTCTGCTGACAGCATGACGGCATCTGCACCCTCAAAAACGGCTGTTGCCACGTCGGAGACTTCGGCGCGTGTCGGAACGGGCGCTGTAATCATGGATTCCAGCATTTGCGTTGCTACGACAACGGGCTTGCCAGCGCGGCGACCGGCACGGATGAGCTGCTTTTGAATGCCAGGCACTTTCTGAACCGGCAGTTCAACACCCAGATCTCCGCGCGCCACCATGATGGCATCAGACAATTCTATGATTTCAGTGATTTGTTCCAGTGCCTGCGGCTTTTCAATCTTGGCCATGATGCCAACCTTGCCGCGCGCAATTTTGCGAACTTCAGCAATATCTTCCGGGCGCTGAACAAAGGATAGGGCAATCCAGTCAATATCTTCTTTGAGGGCGGCATCCAGATCTAATCTGTCTTTCGGTGTCAAAGCACTGGAGGCAATCAGCGTATCAGGCAGGCTGACACCCTTTTTGTTCGACAGTTTCGTTCCGGAGATGACCTTGGTTACAGCGCTCTTGCCATCGACCGAAATGGTTTCCAGCCGTAATCGACCGTCATCCAGCAAGATTGCGTGGCCCGGCTTGAGGGCTTCCAGAATTTCTGGATGCGGAAGCTGAACGCGGTTTTCATTTCCAGGGGTCGGATCGCTGTCCAGAGTAAAGCTCTGGCCTTCAGTCAATGTGACAGCATCATTTTCAAAGATGCCGACACGCAACTTTGGGCCCTGCAGGTCAACCAGGATAGCAATTGGTCGGCCGACGTCCTTTTCCACACCACGGATCGCTTTCACCAAATCACGCATGTGATCATGCGGTGCATGGCTCATGTTGATACGAAAACTATCAGCTCCAGCCGTATGGAGCTTTTTGATCATTTCGGAGTTGGAGGAGGCTGGACCTAGGGTGGCAAGAATTTTTACTTTGCGATTACGCCTCATTTACCACCGGTTCCTCGTTGTGTTGGCTCAGTCAATTGGACAGTCCAACTGGTCTGTGTGCCTGTATCGATTTCAAAAAAGCCCGTACGTTGAAAACCACGGGCCAGGCAATCTTTGATGCCATGAATAGTGTAGATTTTATCAGCGGTGCACATATAGGCGCTTCCTGCCCATTCACCGCCTTCGTCATAGTCTACTGCGAACATATAGTAGTATTGTGACTTCAGATCACCAGGCAAAATAACTTCGCAGGAGGTGGGTTCCAGATTCCACCAGCCTTCTGTAGTCCAACCGCGGTCACTGCGATAGCCAATGGAAATGCCAACACGGCTTTCGCTCTTATTGCAGATGCGCAGATCAGCGTGCGCCTGATCCCCACTGACCATGCTGAGACCGCCATATAGCGAGACTGTCGTGGCAACAAGGGCTGCAGCCTTCAAGGCAATTGCCGAGGCTGCGCTCAATGCACAAAGTGGTGTGCCTATTTTGGAAAGTGATTTTGTTAAAAATGACAAACCCAAGATGCGCCCTGCGTTAGAACACGATCTGCCAGTGGAAGCGACAGAAGGTCGAATTGCCTGTATTTTGCTTTTTCTGCCCATGGTGAAAGAACGCATCAAACCTGAGTGTACGCGAGTTTATCGGCGAACCGAAAAAAAATCGTTAATAAATGTTTTGCGCAATCGTGGGCGTTTTGTCAATCAAACGCTTCTGAAAGGACACTGTTTTTGCGCAACTACAGTGGCTTATAAACGTGTTTCTAGAGAAATCAACAGGGCGTTTTTGAAGTGCGACTGAGTGTCTTAAATTCGAATCAGTTAAATTGCAGTACAGTTCTACAATTCCTGATTGGAAGAGTTGATATAACACTTGTAAGACATTGGTCCGTAATGCCCATGCGGCGCGTCTCCTTCTGAGTGTGGGAAAGTCGAATTGCGTTTATATGGCTATGGCATCGAAGGCACTGGCGCACTATGTTTCAAATCGTTCGCTGAAATCCTCAGACAGAGACATCCTAGATACTCATGACCCCCTCAGAAGCTGCGACAGATTTCCAAAGAGTTCCTGATTTGCCGGAGGGGGAGCAAGTGGCGTTTGACATTGTCGAGGGCAATTGGACGGGTGGACTGCTTCTGATTTGCGATCACGCAAGAAACTTCGTGCCCCCCCATTATGACAATCTTGGACTGTCTGATGCGCAATTGTCGCGCCATATTGCCTATGACATTGGCATGGAAGCGTTGACGCGCCGCCTGGCTGGCAGTCTGGGCGTGCCAGCAGTTCTGTCGACTTATTCGCGGCTTCTGATTGACCCTAACCGGGGAGTAGTTGACGCAACAGTTTTGATGCGTCTGTCCGATGGCGCTGTTGTTCCGGGTAACCGGTATGCTGATCATGCGGAGAAGGAACGCCGTCTAAGCCGTTACCACAGACCTTACCACAAGGCGATTTCAGCTTCGATCGAGCACATGATGGCGAGTGGGCAGTCCCCCATTGTCATCTCACTGCACAGTTTCACACCGATCTGGCGGGGCTTTGTCAGGCCGTGGCACGCCGGTGTTCTCTGGGACCGTGATGGTCGCGTGGCCAAGCCGCTGATTGCAGCGCTGAAAGAAGGCGGTGATCTGATTGTCGGGGATAATGAACCCTATACCGGTGAGTTGACCGGAGACACAATGAATCGGCATGGCACCTGTCGGGGCATAAGCCATGCGCTTCTGGAGGTGCGGCAGGATTTGGTAAGTGATTCAGCCGGCGTTGAGCATTGGGCTGCGCGGCTGGCCCCGATCTTTGAACACCTTTTAACCGAAGAGGGCATTTGCGATGTGCTCCCACCCCACAAACGCTAAACAGCCATGGAGGATAGAATGAATTCCAAACCGAATACCGATGAACTGGTGCCGGAAGACACGCGTGAAGCCCTTGAGGCCGCAGCGTTTCGTCGGCTGGTTTCCCATCTTCGCAACCGCACTGATGTTCAAAACATCGATATGATGAATTTATCCGGCTTTTGCCGCAATTGCCTGTCCAACTGGTATCGTGATGCGGCTGAAGAGCAGGAAATTGCACTTTCAAAGGAACAAAGCCGTGAAATAATTTATGGAATGCCTTATGAGGAGTGGCGTTCCCGCTACCAGACCGAGGCAACCCCCGAACAGAAAGCCAGCTTTGACGCTTCCAAACCTGATCATTGATCACCGGACAGTATCTGGCAGCCATTAGTACGCAAACTCTAACATTCAACATTCTTTAGGAAGACACTTCATGAGCGACGACGTTTCCAGCGCGACCACAAGCATTGCCAGAGATCAGTTGCGTTCGATTATTGAACGCATTGAGCGGCTGGAGGAAGAAAAGAAGACAATTGCCGACGATATCAAGGAAGTCTATGGCGAAGCCAAAGGCAACGGCTTTGATGTCAAAACACTTCGGCAGGTTGTGCGGTTGCGCAAACAGGACCGCGAAGAACGTGCCGAGCAGGAAGCCATGCTTGACTTGTATCTGCATGCGCTGGGTATGGCGATTGAGCCTACGGCGGACTGATCTCAGACTTCGACTTCAATGGATTTGAAATTTAGAACCACCTAATGGTTCTCAGCGCCGACAACTTTTGTTCTCGGCAACTCTCAGCGTTGCGCCAGTTGCGCCACTTTCGTGGCGACAATGGCGCGGCCTGAGAATTTGTCGGTTCTCAGTGATGTGCTGCTGGATGAGAACCCGTTATCCACGACACTGACTGGCATCTCAAAGACACCATTCATCGCATATGGATTTGGCATCGCAAGGCGAACGAACGTTTCTGATCGTGTTGTGTCCGGCGTGGTCATGCTGGCAAGAACTGCTGGATCTCCGCCGTGAAACTCAAGCCCTGAATTTGACGGTTGGGTTGCATTGGCTGGCACGCGACCACTGAGCGTCGCCCGTCTGGTTGTTCTGGCCGGATTTGTGTCCGCAGGTGTCGTGCGCTCCGTGAGGGCCGCCAATTGCTTATTTTCCGGTCGAATGCGTGGCGGAATGCCCGGTATGCTGAGTGCTTCCGCGATTCTGTCTTCTATCGGAGTCTGTTCTGGCGGAGCCTGTCCCTGCACTGTTTCGTTCAAGGATGCCTGGGCGGCCTGGGTATTTTCAAGGCTTTGCAAATCTCGAGCGGGGGGAAGCTCTTGTGCCGCTGTGACCGATGCCCTCTGTGGCACGAGCTGGTCTATC
>CAZOCA010000046.1:4531-10650 GCA_964578105.1 uncultured Pararhizobium sp. | reverse complement strand
CAATTTGCGCAGAGCATTCCCAACCATGTTTCGCAGCTAACGCCGCTCAATTATCGCAATCCCAGCCAGCTTGGACCCGGCGGCGTATTGGTGGTTGGCGCATCAGCAACGGGTGTCCAACTGGCGTCGGAAATAAGAGCAGCGGGCCATGAGGTCATACTTGCGGTCGGGCAACACATCCGAATTCCACGGCAGTATCGCGGGTTCGATATTCAATGGTGGATGGACCGAACCGGCGTTCTTGATATGAGCCTTGATGAAGTGGATGATCCTGACCGCGCAAGGCGCGTGCCTTCCCTCCAGTTAATCGGCGCTAAAACACGCCCGATCATGGATTTGAATGCGCTTCAAGCGGGCGGCGTGGAAGTAGTCGGCAGGCTTGCTGGCATTCGCGATGGACGCGCTTTGTTTTCCGGCTCACTGGCAAATCAATGTGCGCTTTCTGATCTGAAAATGAACCGCCTTTTGGACGGGTTTGATGATTGGGCGGCCGCTCATAATCTTGCAGATATTGCCCCGCCCCATCGCCATGCAGCGACCAGTGTTGGCGGCAATCCAAGACTGCAATGTGACCTCAACACAGGATCGATTGGTACCATTGTCTGGGCCACAGGATATCAGCCGGATTTCAGTTGGCTGCAGCTTCCGGTGTTTGATTCAAATGACCGCTTGCAACATGACGGCGGTGTGATCGCTCCGGGCCTTTATGTACTTGGCCTACCATTTTTGAGGCGCAGAAAGTCGGCGTTGATTGATGGTGTGGGCGGGGATGCAGAGGCATTGGCCGATCACCTGACAATACGAGCCACAAAACAAGCAGCCTGAAAGGACACACAATTATGAACACCCACACGACCAATAATGCAGATAATGCGATCCAACTGGCCCAGAGGACAGTCATCAAACGGATGCTTTCAGACCCATCTGCTGCCACCAGCAAAATAACGACACAGGGCCGGGTGGAAGAAGGGCTGACATGCACGGTACGCGAAGGAAAATTTACCGCTGTAACTGATTTGGGTTACGGCATGGGCGGCGCAGCTGCAGGACCTTCGCCCGGATTTTACGCCAGAACCGCCATTGCGGGCTGTGTGGCCATAGGGGTAAAGATGGCCGCCGCGCGCGACGGCATTTCATTGCGCGCAGTTGATGTAACGGTTTCGACGGATTTCGACGACCTCGCCATTTTTGGCCTGGGAGATTCAACAGCAGCGCCTGTGGCAACACAGATACTCATTCGCGTTGATACAGATGCCAGCCATAAGACCGTGTCAGATTTGATTGAACGTGTGCTGGAAATGGACCCATGGTTTCTGGCTTTGCGGGATCCGCAAACTGTTGTGACCCGGCTTGAACTTAGCTGATCAACCGGGTGGCCAATCAACCAGTCGTCAGTTCACAGTCAGATTGCCCCAGCCGCCATCCAGCAATTCGGCATCCATGCGCAGCTCTTCGTTTTTAAAGCGGCAAACGGATGTGATGAAGTCAATGATATATTTGGGATGGTGGCCTGCAGGCGTTGCCTTTCCGTTGGCATAATGTCGTTCAAAAAATTCTTCGAACGCAGTGCTGTCATAAGGAAGGCCAGCTTTTTTGGCAGCATCTTTGAAGATCACCCGGAAGTCATCTTCCGACGGGGTTGGGATCTGTATTTTGTAATGCAATCGTCTCAACGCGCCTGCATCTGCCAGTTCTTCGGGGGGCAAATTGGTTGAAAACACTGCTAACTGATCAAAAGGAACCGCAAATTTCTTGCCCGTGTGAAGGGTCAGAAAGTCATAACGGCGTTCCAGCGGCACAATCCACCGATTCAAAACCGCCTGAGGGTCGGTGCGCTGCCGCCCAAAATCATCGACCACAAACACGCCGCCAATCGCTTTAAGATGGATCGGGGCTTCATAGTAGCGTGACACCGGATTGTAGGACAGGTCCAGCATATCAAGCGTAAGCTCTCCACCAGTTAGTGCAAATGGCCTGCGGCAAAGACGCCAGCGACGGTCAAATGTCGGGCGGGCTTTTGGCTGATACTCTTCATCTTCTGGCGTATGCAATGTCGGATCAAAGACATTGATGATCTGCCCGCCCACTTCTACGCAGTAGGGAATATAAATCAGATCCTTGAATGCTTTTCCCATTGCCTCTGCAATACTGGTTTTGCCATTTCCTGGCTCACCATAAAGCAGAACCGATTTGGTTGAGTTGATGGCTGGTCCAATGACCGAAACAATGTTTTCTGGCAGAATTAGATGAGACAAAGCATCTTGCAAAACTTCCTGCGTGACACGTTCATTTTCGATGGACTGCTGGCGAATTTGAGCAATCCATGCCTCCAGACTAACAGGTGCCGGGCCAACATATTGGGATTGTAAATTGGCGCGGCTGGCATAGTGCACACCGGCGCCACCTAAGGAGAAGCGAACTTCGGATCGCATTTCAAAGCCTTCCAGGCCGCGCGATTCCACATATTGAAGCTTTTGCAATTCCTTCAAGATTTCAACCACAACCCCGGGCGAAAGCCGCGTCTCGAAAGCAATCTGCGACGGGGCCAGCGAGCCCTGGGCCTGCAGGGTCTTGGCAACGAGCTTCATCAATGAATCTCGATTTACGCCTGTTTCTCTAACGGTTGTCGGCACTACTGGCTCGGTGATGGCCATAGTCAATACTCCTGCAAGGTCTCGCACAACTGGTTGTAGCGAATTATTCCTTAAGCCTAAGTAAGTCCCCGGTTTAGGGACTGTTAAGGACTATCGTGCATCATGAAGGAATTAGAGGCGTTTCTTGTTTTTTGTACCCTCGTAATCTGTAGGCCTGTGGGGTCACTCCCATCCATTCCTGTATGGAATGTGCCTTATGAAAATGGTACAAGACATGATTGCTAAATTTTTCATTACAGTCTCAATTGTCAGCCTGCTTGCGGGATGCGCGTCGGTAAGCCGTGAATTGTCATCATTTGGCGACAGCTCTGTGTCCTCTGATGATCTCGCCTATGCGTCCTATTACTCAAATGATCAGTTGGTAAAAGAAGGCAAGGTGCAGTTCCGGGAACGCAATTACGGAAAATCCTACTCTCTTTTCAAGAAGGCCGCTTCGGTTTACCCGAATGATCCAATGGCGTGGCTTGGATATGCAGCGTCTTCAGACCATCTGGCACGCTTTGACAATTCAGACCAAGCCTATCAGCGTTTGTCTTCCATGATTCCAAACCGACCAGCATATCTCAACAATGTTGGCTATTCGTATTTACTGCGTGGAAATCTGGTTCAGGCGCGGCGCTATTTTTTGAAGGCCTATGAGATTGACCCTGCAAATGAAACAACAGCGAACAATCTGGAGTTGTTGCGCAACAGCACTACATCTATTCAGCGCGGGTAAAACAAGTGTCCTGAATACATTTTTTTCAATTTGTAAGCTTATAGTTAACATACAGTATAGCGAAAAATGCAGCCACCATTACGACGCCGTAAGGCACCTTGCCTGTTGTTCTGATTTCATTCAAACGCATGCCCGGCCAGGTTCTGGATAGTCCATAGGGCAAAGGTATGCGCAACAACAGCATTGCCAGCACTGCAAAGCCAATCAGGAACACGGCGTAAGTCATCAGATTGTTCCACCCCAAAAACAGGCCAATGGGGAACATCAACTTTGCGTCACCCGCGCCTAACAGCTTGAATTGCCACAATAAAAACCCTGTTACGAACAACAATCCTCCAGCACCCAACGCTGTGGGCAAGTGGACTGGCGGGAACCAGCTCAGGGCTATGTGCGGCGCGCAGGCAGCATATATTGCAAAGAGCAAAATAAGAGCCAGAACAGTCTGATTGTGTATTTTCCAGGATCGGAAATCGGTGAATGCTGCGTATAAAAAACACAGACCGGTTGCTACCAGAACCAGGGTCGCCAGTGCTTCAATCATGAGATAGCTAAAATTTTATCTAACTGGATCACGACTAATATACCTCTTCTGATTATCGTTTTGACCATGGAAACAACGTCCATGCCCAATGGCATAAATGAATTCTTATGTCTTTGGAAATAATCGATCCTTAGGGTTCGATCCTGAAGGGATACTAGTCGAATAGGTAGAAACCGACAAAATACGTTCTCAGGGAGTTGGTTTTCAGCGTTCACGCGTTGTCAGCTATCTCGGGCAGAAAGCACTGAACCAAGGCGTATCCAGTCGCCCTAATGTTTGAGTACAACAGAAATATAAGGTGTAACATGAATATCATTTTGAAAAATCTCCGTGCATTTGCAGCTGACGAAGAAGGCATTGCATTGACCGAATATCTGATCCTGCTGGGTCTGCTGGTTGGTGGTGTCATCGCGACCGTTGGCCTTGCTGGCACAAGCCTTGATGGCGCATGGACGGCGTGGTCAACATTCTGGGACGGCATGAGCCCCGATGGCGCAGGCGAAGAAGAAGAAGAAGGCTAATCCTTCAAAGCATTCTTAATATTGTGGCTGCAGATGCACTTTGTGGCGTCTGCAGCCGCAGCTTCTTAAAGATCATGGCAGCCGGTTCGATTGGCTGCTCTTTGGATAGGCGTCATGAACAGATCTTCTTTGGTTAGTCTACTGGTCGCATTTGTATTGGCTGTTTTGGCAGTCGTGGGCGTGCAATCCTATCTGCGCGGTCAGCAAGCAGCACTAATTGCAGAAAATGTTGTTGAGCCAGAGGCTCCCGACAACACGATCGTTGTGGCCGCGGTCCCACTGCGGTTTGGGATGACAGTTGATACCGGCAGTTTGCGCAGTATCGCATGGCAATCCGACGACATTCCCGAAGGTGCATTTCGCACTGTCGAAGAGGTCATCGGTGAAACCGGCAAACTCCGCTATGTCATGTCAGCCATCGAAATTGGTGAACCGTTACTCTCGAACAAAATTACCGGACCTGGCCAGCGTGCGACTTTGTCTGCGGCCCTCGCGCCCGGCATGAAAGCAGTTTCCATCCGCATTAATGACGTGCTTGGTGTGGCAGGATTTGTGCTACCCGGCGACCGGGTGGACGTCATGCTGACGCGCAGCAGTGGCAGCTCCAACATTTCAGCGTCAAATGCGTCAACCGATGTTCTACTGCAGGGCATAAAGGTGCTCGCTATCGATCAAATGGCCGATGAGCGCGCCAATAAAGCGGCTGTCGTCAAGACGATAACATTTGAAGTTTCAACGCCTGAGGCACAGAAGCTAACACTCGCGCAGTCAATCGGAACGCTTTCCCTCACTCTGCGCAATGTCGCATCTTCTGAATTTGAGACCATTGAACCGGTGAATATTGGTGACCTGGGCGGAGGCTTTGGGCAGCAACCCGTTGCAGCTACAGGCTATGCACCTCAGCCCGAAGTCGTTATCAAGCGGCCAGCGACAGCCAAGGTAGCTGTCTATCGAGACTCAAAAAAGACCGAATACAACGTCCTCAACGAGGTTAAGTGATTATTAACCATGAAATGCGATTTGTTTAACAGCGTGTAAAGGAATCGGGGCTGTTAAAACAAGATGCCGTGGATGGGGAAAGATTGCGTCATTGGATGCCATATAGGCAAACGCATTCGCAAAATTTTTGTGGCTGGTGGGCTTGGCCTGCTGCTGTCCGGTGCTGTTACAAACATTCCCGCTTTAGCGCAGGATTTACGCATCACGCTTAATGACAGGGAACGCTCAACAACGAGCGCCACGATCCAACCCGGCTCTTCAACGACTGTCAATACAAACAAAAGCTTCTCGGATCTGGTCATTGGCGACTCCTCAATTGCCGATGCTGTTCCATTGTCGAATGTGTCCTTTTACATTCAGGGTAAGAAGACCGGATTCACCAACGTATCCATCTACGACAGCAATAAAAACCTCCTCGGCGTCGTTGATGTGCGGGTCGAGCGCGATGCCAGCAATATTGAAAGCGCTGTCAGGGCTGTTGTGCCTTACTCAGATATACGCGTCATAAACCTGGGTAATCAGGTCCAATTGTCCGGTGTTGTCGCCAATGCAGCTGATATGAAACAGGCTTTGGCGGCCGCGCAGCAATTCTCAGACAAACCCATTCTCAACGCTCTCAGCATTTCCGATGTTCAACAGGTCTCACTGGAAGTGCGCGTTCTGGAAGCAAAACGCTCCGTTGGACG
>CAZOCA010000046.1:0-4521 GCA_964578105.1 uncultured Pararhizobium sp. | reverse complement strand
ACTTGCGGTGAATGCAGTAGAAGAAGGTGGCGTGGCGAGTTTCCTGTCCGACAATTCCTCGGGTTCCAATCGGATTCTTTCCGGCAATTCGGCATTCGGCACTCTGGTTGCAAATGTGCTGGGAACAGCCGGTGTGCGGGTGGATGTCATCATTGATGCGCTGGAACAAAAAGGCCTTGTACGCCGTCTCGCGCAACCAAACATCACGACCGTGAGCGGAGAAGCTGCCAGTTTTCATGCAGGCGGAGAGATTCCTGTCCCCACAAGCATAAATGACGGCGATGTATCTTATACCTACCACCCCTATGGTGTGGTCTTGAAATTCGTGCCGACCGTTCTGGAAGACCAGAAAATTAACATTCGCGTCATGACGCAAGTCAGCGAACTGGACGGCACACTGGAAGTGAATGGCTTCCCGGCCTTCACATCCCGCAAGGCCGAGGCTGTGATGGAATTGCGCAGTGGCCAGAGTTTTGCAATGGCAGGCCTTCTGCAAGTTGTTAATCAAAGAGACATTGAGCAGCTTCCCTGGCTTGGAAACATTCCGGTTCTGGGCGCTTTGTTTCGCTCCACAAGCTATCAGAAGCAAGAGACAGACCTAGTGATCGTGGTGACGCCACGCCTTGTCCGCCCCGCAGCTTCCAACGAACAATTGTTTTCACCCCTTGATCAGACCCGACCATCGAATGATCCGGAGCTGTTCTTGCTGGGTCTTATGGAAGTGGATAAGGACATGATCCGACAGTTCAGATCCGGCGCTGGTGTTGTCGGACCCTATGGTCATCGCCTCGACCTTGAATTTGAGGACACATATGTTCTCAGAAAGTAAAATTTTACGTGCGGTCACACTGATCAGCCTGCTCAGCATGACAGCCTGTGCTGACCATATGAACAATCGCGACAGCATTACACTTGGTGCCGGGAACGCGACCGAAGCCAATATGGGCATCCACACAGTGGACCCTTTCCCAGCGACCGCACTGGACACGACCATCTACTCCTCTCCGGAAAAAGTTGCACAGGCACATGCGCGCTACGTAGAGCCGTGTGATCCCGATGTGGTAACCTGCGGTGGTTCCGGAGACGCGGAAAGTGACGATTCAGTAACCAAATCCGAATAAATCCGGCTGATTTCCCCAAAAAACCGGCGTCTATCAAGACAAATTAAGCAATCCAAGACGACCTGCCTCTATTTTTTTAGAGAACCGGCAACGGAGCCGGAAACAGGATTGATACGTTATGGATATGGCAACAAAACTTAAAAACCGAAATATCAAGAACCCGTTCTCGACATTTACTCGGGAACAGGATGGCTACGCACTGGCGATGACACTTGTCGCCCTTCCCCTTGTGGTAGGACTGTCGGCATTTGTTATTGATGGCTCGCGCGTCGCCAATCTTCACACCGACGTTCAGAACGCCGTAGATGCCATGGCGTTGGCAGGTGCCCGCGAACTGGACGGAGAAGATGACGCGATTGAGCGTGCCGAGGCTGCCATCAGCGCGATGGGCGGCAATGAAGTCTGGTTTGGCGACAATGGAAACGCCATGGGAATGGGATCAAAGACCAGAATTACCTATACAACAGCCGATGGCGCACAAAGTGATGTGACGGTTACCTTTCTCGGAGCCATCCCGGATTCCGATGACACGCCTATCGGTAATGGTGCATGTGACGCCAGTTCCGCCAATGAAAGCAATTGTGAGGTCAAAGGCAATTCAGCAGCCCAACGGTCCAACAACGCAGCCTTTGTTCAGGTCAAAGCGGTACCGCGTGCGCTCCGGACGATTTTTCGTATCCCCGGCCTTGGAAACGACACTGTATCAGTCAGCGCTGAAGCCGTTGCGACCTATTCCGCAGTGGTCTGTGATGTAACGCCGATTTTCATCTGCAATCCCTATGAGAGCTACAATGGAAACTGGATGGCAAACGGAATGAGTTTTGCCAAGAACTTCGGTCAGGGAAACCTGTATGGCCGGCAGATAAATCTGAGTTATGGCAAGAACGGTAAAGCAGGCCCCGGGAATTTTGGGTTCCTCAGAGTTAACGGCAACGGTGCGAATGATCTGGCGGAGGCTCTGGCAACGGGATCAGGATCCTGCCATCGCAAAACCGGACTTGATACCAAACCAGGGGCAAATGTTGGCCCCGTGACCACCGGCCTCAATACGCGATTTGGATTTTATTCAGGCTCGTTCTCTGCTTCCAATCAATCCTATGCGCCAGACATCAATGTCCGCTCTGGCAATTCACAGGGATATAATGAAAGTCAGGGCCGAAACAGTCGATGCAACCCGGGATGCTCCTCGTATGATCCCGAAAGCAATTGGTCCTATTATGATGCACTCGCATTTCCAGATGGAGATAGCGCATATGATATAGGCGGCGGAACGATAGCCGCCTCCAGCAGTTGGGATATCGAGACCTATTGGGACATCACCCATGGTGATTATTCCTACGCACCCAAAAAGAAGAAATACAACGCGCCTCCCCTTGCTGTCAGCATACCGAAAAGCTTTCCAGGTCTGCCAGAGGGGACAACTCCATCTCGGTTTGATGTCTACAATTATGAGATTGACAACGACCTAGTCGGTGATGCAGCGCCAAATGGCGAAACAGGGCATTCCCTGTGTGTTGGGCCGTCGGTCATACCGCAACCCAAGCGCAGGGAAATATTTATCGCCATTATCAATTGCACAGAACACGCAAACGATTTGAAGGGTGCAGGGACAGACATTCCAGCCGAAGCTTTTGCAAAGGCCTTTCTTACCAAGCCTGCAATTGCGTCGGGGAATTACCGTGAAATATCGATGGAGATTGTTGACGTGGCTGGTTCAGAAGGCATTGGCACTGCGGATAATAATTTCCGCGAAGAAGCGGAGTTGGTACGATGAGACTATCAAATTTTCTGCAAACTCAATTTGCGCGTTTTCGCAAGGAAAACGAAGGGGGGGCCATGGTGGAAGCCCTTCTGGCCCTGCCGGTCCTGACCATGCTTGCCTTCGGGATGCTGGAATTCGGGTCCATGTTCTGGCAACGCGAACAAATTGAAACCGGTCTGCGAGATGCAGCCCGCTATATGGCGCGCTGTCGGCATGAAAGCGATACGTGCGAAGCGACAGCCAGAAACCTTGCCTATTACGGTTCCGTGGCTGCGCAAGCGCAACCGCGTGTGCCGAATTGGGTACCGGCTGAATCTCCAATTACATTTCTGGAAAGTTCCGGAGAGATACAGACGGTTGTGACAGCAACAACAACACATCAATTGGTGCATTCACCATTTTTCGGTTTCCTGGGAATTGACGAAATCACAATCACTTCCTGGCATGATCAACGCGTGATCGGGTGGTAGACATGTTAAATTTGAAGAATTTCTGGAAACAGCAAAGCGGAAGTGCCTTGGCCGAAGGTCTGATGGTATTTCCTATTATGGTTCTGGCAGTCGCGGCCTGCGTTGAGTTTGGGTTTCTGCTTCACCAGTGGAATTCCGGAGCCAAGGCCATGCAAATGGGCGTCCGAAAATTAATCGTCACAGAGCCTGTTACATCTGATTTTTACGATGTCTTTTCGTTCAATGGCAACGAAACCGGCGAGCTTATCAATGCCAGTGCCGGTGTTTCATCGACATGTGGTGCCGGCACCGGGAATGTCTGCGATGCAACCATCATGGAACGGATTGTCGAAGGCAATGGCGCATGGAAGGGCTTGCAGGCCTATTTCCCAGCCCTGCTGGTGGAAGACATTCGCGTGACCTATGAGCGCAACGGCCTTGGCTATGAAGGACGACCGGATGGCCCGGTGGTCAGTGTCCGCATGGAGTTGATCCGAGGATCCATCAATCTGCCTATCACAAGCACTGTGCTCAATCTGCTGGATATTGAGTTTCCTCCGTTCGCGGTAACAGCCACCTCTGAAGATCTTCGGAGCTAAGCCAATGAACGAGCGTCAACCACCAAGCTCTTTGGGAATCTGCATATGAATGCCGAAGCAACCAAAATCGGTCGCTCGCATGTTCTGATGTTTTCTCAGGACCCGCAGGCCAGCCGGATGATGGAGACTGTCTTTTCATCATTGACCTCTTATCAACTGACCAGTTGCTCTTTGGAGGAACTGGGCAACAGCGAAGAGATTGACCCCGAAGCGTTTGATATTGCGATACTAGATGTCGGGGATGGATCCGTACTGGATGACCCCGAATTTCTGAGAACCCGCCAAAGCCTTGGAAAATTGTCGGTATTGTTCATCTCTGACGAGTTGAATCAGCAGCATATCCGACAATTGATGAAGCTGGATGGAGCAGACTGGCTATCCAAACCTCTTGTGCAGCGCGCCTTGAGCGAGAGCGTCAGTTCCATCACACAACGCCAGAAATCGAACGGCAACAAAGTACATGCTGTCGTGTCATGTGGTGGCGGATCGGGTGGCAGCAGCGTTGCGATTATGATGGCTTATTATTTGAGCCGCAAACGCAAGCGTTCCCATCCAACAGCGGCCCTTTTCGATCTCGATTTTTCGAAAGC
>CAZOCA010000045.1:0-10674 GCA_964578105.1 uncultured Pararhizobium sp. | reverse complement strand
GCGCTGGGTCCCTTCATCGGAATATTGTCAAAAGTCTGATCAGGAAAACCGTCATTTTCGATCAACCCATCGCCATCCCGGTCGTATTGATTGAGATGCGAACAAGCCGCTCGGGCCTCGTCCCAATGTGCTGCCAACCAATGTGAGCCAAATTTACGCCCGTCGCGCACAAAGCCAATCAGGAACTGTGAATTGAGATCCTTCCATTGTGTTGAATCCTGCCAGGCATACCCATTGTTGACATAAAACGGGTCCTCATCCGGACAGCCCTGATCATGCGGCAAGGCGCCAGCGCGTTTTACAGGAAAGCTGGCCTTTGAGCGCATGTGCCGACGCTGTCGGTCATCTTTTTGCAAGACGCTTTGGGCAAAATCTTCCATGACTAATCGGGCGGCCTGAGGCCACAAACTCAACACGGCCTCCGATGCATAAATCCATAAATCAAGGGTGTTGTAATAGGGATAGTCAGGGCATTCGATAAGGCCAAAATGGCCATTTTCAGTTTTGGAATCGGCTGTATAGACGGTCATGCCATCCACAAGAAAATACAGCTCGTTCAGCATCATGCCTGTGACCGATGGGCTATCGCCGAGCTGGTCCATCATACTGTCATGCCAGGCGTCAATGCGTTGCGACCAATCCGGCGCGCAGGATAAGGCCTGCTCGACCATTGCAAGCGCATTGTTGCCTTCACAGCCCCAATGCTGGGTGTATTTTCGGGCATGGCGACGACCTGAACCGAAACGAATAGTCGGCAGGTCCCAACTCAGTGCAAAAGTTATGGTTCTGCTTTCACCGGGCGCCAGTTCGCATTTGGCCGCCAGTGCGCCAGCGGGGCGGTTTGTCTCAACCTCCTGAAAACCTGCATCTGCAATCCAGTCGACCGGCGGTTCAAGAGTACCAGCTTTCGAAAAACCGGGCCAAAAATCACTGCCATCAGAAGCGGCGTCAAAGGTTGCGCAGTCGGTCAGCAACAAGCTGCCATCATTGACGATGGAAATTGCCATCTGCCCTTCCCCCATATCCGGGGACGAATCTGGGGATGACGTGACAGCTTGTCTCTCAAAGACAATGCTGTGCGCTGTATCGCTGTGAACCGCAGTGTTGAAACAGCCGGCATGACGTCGGTAAGGTTTTCCACTTTCGCGAAACGCACCAACCAAATTGGGGAAATGGAACATCAATGCAGCGGATATGGGTGCCTTGGACGTGTTCTCCAAAGTCCATTTGAATATGGCAACCGGCAATGTGCTGGTTTCCAAGTCGTCTGGAACAAGTGGGGAGAAGCTCTCGCAGCTGGCCTTCACAGGGCCTGAACATCCAGCAAAGTCGTGCCAGGCTTTTGGAAACAACGCAGCATATCGGTTTTTGGCACTTTTTCCCCGCCATGATGCTGCGGATAATGAACTATCATTCGGATTGCGTTGCAGCATGAAAGATTTCGGTTCCTGCCCGGCTTCCTGTTGCCAAAGGGCGAATCCGGCTGCGACTTCACGATGATGTAAAACCTGCTGGGGGTTTATGGTCCAGCGTGTGAACTGACCTGATCTGGAAAACACCATGCCGCCGGTTCCAAGACCACCGAGTGGCAGGCCAGAATCCGACGTGCCGCCGGTTTGCGCAGGAATTTTTCGTCGTGGCTCCGGACCGTCCCAGTCCATTGCAATTTCGAAGGCGGCATCTGGCAAGATCACCGATATCTCCTGCGATAGAGGGAATAGGCATGTGGCAGCATGACACCGGCGATGATAACCATCATGCCTGCCCAGTCAAACAGGCGCGGGATATCGCCCAGAATGACGATTGCAGCCAGTGATCCCAGAACCGGGTTCAAGGCAACGTAGATAGACACCCAGGCAACTTGCAAATGTCGCAGCGCAAAGTTGAAGATTGCGTAATTCAACACCGTCATGCCCAGCACAAGATACAGCATTGCGAAAATCTGCAGCGGAGAGCGAAGGGTGATAAATGACAAGGTGTTGGTGGCAAGTGCCAGACAGAAAACGGCAATCAGTGCTCCGGTCACCTGCAGGGTCGCTATCTGGAACCAGGGCACGTCGCCGCTGTTCATACGCCGACCAACAATCTGGCTGAAGCTGGCGCACAGAACTGCAAAGAACACCAAAACATTGCCGATCAGATCACCCACTCCGGCGGCTTCTCGGCTGAGGCTGACGATCAGGAGCCCACCAAAACCGACACAGCTGCCAACAGCCAGTGACCAATGGGCATTTTCTCGCAGCATCAGATAGCCAAGCGCCGAGACAATCAACGGCAAAAGTCCCCACATAAGGGCGAGTGAGACCCCGTCGGTTCGCGCACCGCCATGAATGCTGAAGATCAAAACCGCGCCTGGTGCCATGAAGCCCCATAGCAGAGTTTTGCCAAAGCGCAGGTTCAGTGGTGGCAGTTGATGCCTTGCAAAACAGATGACCCACATGATGATCGCAGCGCCCAAAAACTGCCAGAGCAGAACTGTCGTGGGTGCGAATTCTATGGCCAAAGCCTGCTGTACCATGAAGCCGCAAGAAAAAATTGCCACTGAGGAAAGCTGCGCCAGATGTGCCAGCAAAGTGGACCTTTTGGTCGTCCGTTCTTCCAAGATTAGTCCACCATTTGTTGAGTCTTGTAAAAGATATAAGACCTGTTAGGATTAATGAAGGGAAGAATTGAATTGACCGTCGCAGCGGTATCGTCTTGCATAACAAGGTCCGTTAAGGATCGGGTGGGCGATGCAGGGGGAGACATCATGGCAGCTTTAGCTGGCTTTATAGCACTTCTAACACGTATCAATGATGCGGTCTTCTGGGTTGGTCGACAACTCTCCTGGATTGCAATCGGAGTGATGGTCCTCATCATTCTTGCGCAGGTATTCGCGCGTTACATCCTGAATGACGCTCTGCCCTGGTCTGAAGAACTTGCACGGGTATTGATGTTGTGGCTGACCGGATTGATGGCGCCATCTGCCTATCGCTGGGGCTCCTTCGTTGCCATTGACATGTTTCGCGATCTTCTGCCGCGCTGGCCGCGCGCTATTTTGACCCTTTGCCTGTTTGGTATTTCACTGGTCGTTCTGATCGTGATGACCCAGTATGGCTGGAAACACATCAACAGTGGTTGGTTGTTCGGGTCCGCTACACTGAAAATCAAACTTGCCTGGGTCTATATGGCACTTCCGGTAGGGTTCCTGATGATGATTTCAGCCTGTGTTGAGCTGATCGCCAAGGAACTCCACGAAGCACTTGATCCGAGTGTCAATTATAAATCCGGCGACAACGCGCCAGAATTTATCGCGGAGTAAAGCCCATGCTTGTCTGGTTCCTGCCTCTCTTTCTAGTCCTCCTGATGATCAGCCTGCCGGTGTTTTTCGGCTTGCTGTTCGCACCCGGCGTTCTGCTCTGGCTGAACGGCCAGGAGCGCGATCTGGCGCTTTTGTACCGTAACGTTTTCAACGGCATCGACTCCTTTCCATTGATGGCCATTCCATTCTTTATGCTGGCGGGTGAAATGATGAACCGGGGTGGCATTACCATGCGCCTGGTTGAATTCAGCCAGTCCATGATGGGGCACTTTCGCGGTGGCCTTGCCCATGTGAACATTCTGTCTTCCATGCTGTTTGCGGGCCTTTCCGGCTCGGCCGTGGCTGACACGTCTGCACTTGGCTCGATGCTTATTCCTGCCATGGAAAAGCAAGGCTATACGCGCCGTTTTGCGGCTGCCATTACAGCGGCTTCATCGGTCATCGGGCCGATCATTCCGCCTTCAGGCATCATGATTATCTATGCCTATGTGATGGGCGAGTCGGTTGCCGCTCTGTTTTTGGCGGGCATCGTTCCCGGTGTTCTGGTGGGTGTTGGCCTGATGGTCGTCACCGGCATGATGGCCCAACGTTATAATTATCCTGTGGCCAGAGAGCGCGCCAGTTGGGGCGAACGCTGGCACTCATTGGTGAAGGCATTTTTCCCGCTTTTGACACGTGTCATTATTCTTGGCGGCATTCTGGGCGGCGTCATGACGCCAACCGAAGCTTCTGCTGTCGCGGCGGCCTATGCGTTCTTTGTCGGCATGTTTCTTCTGAAAACCATTGGCTTCAAAGACCTGCCATCGATCCTGACAAAAGCCGCGCTGACTTCTTCGGTCGTGCTGCTGCTGGTGGGAGCTGCGATGGCTTTCAAAACAGTGGTCAGCCTGTCCCGCGCGCCTGAAGCGCTTGCTGAAATGATACTGGCCATGTCCAGTGATCCTTTGATGCTGCTGTTCCTCATCAACATCCTGCTGTTCATTGTCGGCATGTTCCTGGATGCGGGCCCCGCGATCATCATTCTGGGGCCAATCCTTGGACCCATCTTTATCAATATGGGCATTGATCCGGTCCATTTTGCCATCATCATGAGCGTCAATCTGACGGTTGGTCTGGCTACGCCGCCCATGGGACTGGTGTTGTTTGTCGCCTCGAGCGTCTCCGGTGAGAAGGTGGAGGCCATTTCAAAAGCCATTCTGCCATTTCTGGCCGTTGAAGTTGTTGTGATTTTCCTGATCACCTACTTCCCGGTCATCTCCATGGGCGTGCCATGGTTGACCGGTTTTGTTTCACCGGAGTCCGATCTTATGGGGCCGGTTCTAAGACTGATTTTCGGGGGCTAAAACCGCAAATCATATAAATGACATTTGCTTGTTACATCGTAGCGAATAAACTGAGATTCATTGTAAAGGGAGGACTTCCATGAAACTCAAATCCTTACTATCAACCTTCGCGGCTTTTGCCGTTGGAGCAGCCTTTATGGGCACCGGACTTGTTTCCGATGCACAGGCCGCTTCGCATGTCGAGAAAATCACTCTGCGTGCAACTGCCAACTCCAATGAAAATGATGAAGACTATGATGGTCTGGTTGTTTTCAAGAATTATGTCGAAAACGCATCCAATGGCGCCATTGCCGTTGATTTGTTTATCGGTACGCAATTGTGCTCCAAAGGCGCTGAATGTCTTCAGGGCATCGCTGATGGATCGATTGATATCTACATCTCCACATCAGGCGGTGCCGCCGGCATTTTCCCATATGTGCAGGTGCTTGATCTGCCTTATCTGCTGCGCGATGACCGCATTGCCGAAGAAGTTCTGCAAAGCGACTTCGTACGCACAATGCGTGCCCAGATGCTGGCTGATTCCGGTGATACGATCCGCCTGATGACAATTGGCAATACTGGTGGCTGGCGGAACTTTGCCAACACACAGCGTCCGATTCAGAAGCCTTCCGACATGGAAGGTCTGAAAATCCGGACCGTGGTGGCAGATCTTCCACAGGAACTGGTAAAAGCACTTGGTGCCAGCCCGACCCCGATTCCCTGGCCTGAGCTTTTCACATCATTCCAGACGGGTGTTGTTGAAGGGTCCAAAAACGGCATTACCGATGTCATGGGCATGAAGTTCCCGGACGCTGGTCTGCAATACATGACCCTTGATGGCCATGCTTACATGGGCGCTTTGTGGTTCATGAGCAATGATCGCTTCATGGGTATGGATGAAGGCATGCGCCGTGTGATTGTCGATGGATTTTCTGCTCTTCAGCAGGCAACCTTCGCGTCACCAAAACGCAAATCCATTGCAGCCTATGAAGAGTTTGTCGCCGGTGGCGGTAACCTTTATGTGCCAACTCCTGAAGAAAAAGCCATGTTCCGCGAAGCAGCTGCGCCTGTATTCGACTGGTTCAAGGAAAACATTCGTGAAGGTGAAACCTTCTATCAGGCACTTGTTGATGCAGCCGCTGCAGCGGAAGAAAAAATCGACGGCGGCGCTATGATGGATCTGAAATAATCCAGTCACCCTCATCTGACGGCCCATTTTTCAGGTCTGTCGGACACAAATCAGGCCGCTTCAGCATCATGTTGAAGCGGCCTTTTCGTTGAGCATCTGCAAGGCATGGCTCTCAATATTCCGGATAGAGATGATCCTTGTAATCGTCGATCAGCAACTCCGCTTTTGCGATCTGCTCCGGTGTCATTTTCTTGACGACTTCGTTCATGGAAATTGCTGCATCGGGGTCGCCGCCAATGGCCGACAGCGTGTACCAGGTATAGGCGCGCGGCAGATCCGGGGCCGGTATGCCGCGGCCAACCTCATAATACCATCCAATGCCTGATTGTGCGCCGGGATGTCCCTTCAAAGAGGCCCTCAAATACCAGTCAAACGCGCGTTCGTCGTCACGCTCGACGCCAAGGCCCATGGCATACATGACACCAATCAGCTCCTCTGCATCAGCGTTTCCACCCTGTGCCAAGGGCAGAAAGATTTCTCTGGCTTCCTCAAACCGGCTGGCTTTCATGGCCGTTAAGCCATCAAACAAATCCGCCCCAACAGCGCTTTGCGTTGCCAGCCCTGCCAGCGCAAACAGGCCGATGACACCATTGCGCAAATTGCGTCTGAAACTGGTTTTTCTGATCATTTTCGCCTCCGTAAAAATCTCTGCCTACAATAGGAAGGCGACAGGGAAACGCAATGCGACGAAGACGTGATTTCCGACATTGAGAGTCTTGTAAAAGACATAAGACTTGATTAGGGTCAAAAGTGAGCAAATTTGCGCTCTCCCTACACCCTGAAATTCAGGATCGACTCATGGCCACGGTCATTTCTCTTGGCGTTGCAGTGCAGGATTTCGTCTTTTCCGTAGATGAAATCCCGACTGAGGCACGCAAATACAGGGCAAAAGATTTTACGGTCGTTGGCGGTGGTTGCGCGGCGACTGCAGCTGTTGCTGTGACACGCCTTGGCGGCGACTGCCGCCTGATTTCACGGCTTGGAAACGACATGACGGCTGACATTATTGTTGGCGATCTGGAGTCAGATAACGTCAACTGCGCAGGCGTGAAGCGCTTCGAAGGTTACAAATCTCCCCTGTCTTCCATCATGGTTGACCAGGCTGGTGAACGCTTGGTTGTCGGTTACCGCGACGAAAAAATGCCGACCGATCCAGGGTTTGTGGCAGCTTACTTTGGCGCGCCGGATGCGGTGCTTGCAGACAGCCGCTGGGCAGAAGGTGCCGTGCGTCTGTTTGAATTGGCTGCCGAGAAACAAATTCCTGCCGTTCTGGATGGAGAAATGCCCTTTGGCGAGATTGAGCGCAAAGCGGCGCATCTGGCAACCCACCCGGTGTTCTCGGCTCAGGGCCTGCAGGATTATGCAAAAGGGTCTGATGTTCTAACCGGTGTGCTGGCCGCCAGCGCCTTGCGCAAAGGACGCTGGACAGCAGTGACTGACGGACCAAATGGGGTCTATGTCGCTCACAACGGAACGCTCAACCGGTTGCCCGGACACCAGATGGATGTGGTCGACACTTTAGGCGCCGGTGATGTCTGGCACGGCGCATTTGCCCTGGCCTTGGCAGAAGGCAAAAATGACGAACAGGCCATGATATTTGCCACAGGCGCCGCCGCTTTGAAATGCACTCAGTTCGGTGGGCGTAAAGGCACGCCGTCGCGCGAAATTCTAAACAATTTTCTTGAAACACACCCACTCCAGATGGAGCCTATTTCCCTATGACACACTCACTTTCTCACGGTAAATTATGGGGCCTTCGCAGAATGGCGGACGCCAATGGTCGCTACAAAATGCTTGCCGTTGATCAACGCCCGCCGATCAAGAACCCGATTGCCAAGTTCCACGGAACAGCGGAAGCTCCCTACAAGGATGTGACACAATTCAAGCTGATGTTGCTGGAAGAATTGCAGGCCAGCTCAACGGCCATGCTTCTGGACCCTCATTTTGCGCTGCCCAAAGGACTGCGCATGATCGATCCCACCAATGGTTTGATTGTGACTCTGGAAGACTCCCTGTTTGAAGAATCTGATGGCGGACGCGTTTCAGCGGAAATCGACAATTGGAGCGTTGAGAAAATCAAGCGGGTTGGCGGCGATGCGGTCAAGGTTCTCGCTTGGTATCGCCCCGATGCCTCTCCGCAGGTCTGCCAGGCTCAGAAGGATTTCACCAAGCGGATTGGCGACGCTTGCGCCCGTTTCGACATTCCGTTTCTGTTTGAGTTGCTTGTCTATCCGCTGTCCCATGATGCGCATCAGACGAAAGATTACGTGGAAATGCAGGGCAAGGATTCCGCTCATGTGCTGGAAAGCGTTGCCGAATTTGCCCACGCCGATTACGGCGTCGACGTCTTCAAACTGGAAAGCCCTGTCAGCGCTGCCGTTGCAGCGGGTAACGGGTCCATGGGCTCCGATGCCATTCAAGGCCTGTTTGATGAAATGGGGCGTCTGTCTGCCCGGCCATGGGTGATGCTGTCAGCCGGCGCTGACAAAGCAGCTTTCACAAACATTCTGGGCCACGCCTATAAGGCCGGAGCGTCCGGCTATCTGGCAGGGCGGGCAATTTGGCTGGATGCGTTTGGTGCATATCCGGACTGGGACGCGGTGCGGGCCGGACTGCAAGCCGATGCAGTGCCATATATGAAATCGATCAATGAATTGACCGATGCACATGCACTGCCCTGGTTTGATCATGACCGCTTCGGTGGGACAACAGGACCGGATTTTGCTATTGATGATGACGATGCCGGTTTCCGCAATTCCTACGCCGGATTTTAAAGGGTAATCGCATGTCCAGCATTGGTGTTCTGGCCCTTGGCCGACCCACATTTGATGTCGAATTCGCGCAGGAGCTGCTTGGCGAAGCGCGCGAAGCTCTGACAGCCAGCGGCCATGAAATCATTGGCGGCGAAACATTGCTGTTCGACGCTGATGCCACCGTGTCTGCCCTGGACATGTTGAAATCCCGGGAGCTGGACCTTGTTCTGATCCTTCAGGTAACCTTTACCGATGCCAGCATGACAGTGCGGATAGCCAGCGAGCTGAATGCGCCTTTGGCGTTGTGGGCGTTTCCAGAACCACGTCTTGGCGGGCGACTGCGATTGAACGCATTTTGCGGCCTGAACCTTGCCGCACATGCTCTCGGCCTCAATGACACGGCGTTTTCCTATGCTTATTCTGCGCCCGGTGAAACAGATGTGAAAGCTTTGCTGGCTGATTTTCTGTCAGGGAACCGGCAGGCTTCCCCTCGCCTTGGTGAGGAGGTCACGGTTGATACCAGCGCTGTGAACGCGGCGATTGAGCGTCTCAAGGGCAAGCGTATTGGCCGTATTGGTGAACGCCCGGACGGGTTCGATACATGTCGCTACAATGCCAACACCGTAGAGCATCTCACCGGCGTGAAGATTGATGAAATCGAGCTTGATGATCTGTTCCAGACGGCCCGTAAAGTGCCTGCTGAAGCGATTTCGACCAGCCGGGATTTGGTCTCCGATTTGGGCGGACTTGCAGAAGTTGATCAACCGCAGCTGGATCGTTCACTGGCGTTGCATGGCGCTTTGCAGGATATGCAAAAGGGCAAGGATTACAGTGCTTTTGCCATTCGCTGCTGGCCGGAAACCTTCACCGAATATGGTGGCGCGGTCTGCGGCCCGGTTGGCATGATGGGCGAATCCAAGATTCCCTGCGCCTGCGAAGCTGATGTCTATGGCGCTCTTACCAATCTGCTGGTGCAGGAACTGACCGGATTGCCTCCGTTTCTGGTGGACCTGGTCGATTTGGATGAGGCCAGTGAAACCGGCGTTGTCTGGCATTGCGGACAGGCGCCCATATCCATGTGTGATCCGGAATTCGAGCCTCAGGCTAGCATTCACTCCAATCGAAAAATGCCGCTTCTGTTTGAATTTCCATTGAAGCCGGGACGAGTGACTCTTGCGCGTATCAGCCAGGCGCGCGGCAAACAAAGCCTGTTTCTGGCAACCGGAACCATGCAAACGGCACCGCTGGCCTTTTCCGGCACTGCCGGCGTGATGCAGTTTGATGCAGGCATCAAGAAAACGCTGAAAGCAGTGATGGATTCCGGGCTGGAACTCCACACGACCCTCGCCTATGGCGATCATGCGGAAACGCTGACGGCAGCAGCCAGCGCCCTCGGCCTTCCCGTGATCATGGCTTGAAAGAGAACAAGATGAGCGCCCTTCCCCAAACGACCAAGATTGATGAAACCGTTCCCTTTGATATTCTCAATCCCAATTGGAGCGCGTGTCGACAGACAGAAGTTCTGGGCGCGGCAAACATTGTCTCTCCCGGCCAATTGATCTTCGAAACAACCGATGGCCCATTCCACATCACGACGCTGGAGAATGGCGTCAGGCTTAATCTGGGGCCACACGACAAGCCGGATTATGGCATTCTGGATGGAGACCCGGCTCCCATACCGGCAGAGGTAAAACAAACCGACGGCGAAACCAAAATCAGCTGGGGCTGGTTTACCTTGACCGTCCGCCACCAACCAATGGCAATTGATTTTCACAGATGGGACGGCCCGATTCTGGAGTCGGCCCGCGACGGCCATTTCGTGCGTGAATTTCGTCTGCCGCCATTTGCGCGTGTCGACAAGGGCTGGCTTGTCAATTTCGATCTGACCAGCCAGGAGCCGGTCTATGGACTTGGTGAAAAATGGGGCCCGTTGGACAAGCGCGGACAGCTTGTCCATTCCTATACGCATGACGCGCTGGGCGTTAACTCGGAGCGGTCTTATAAAAATTGTCCATTTGCCTGGTCCCCGGCAGGTTGGGGCAATTTTGTGCATACGCCACCGCCCGTGCTGCATGCCATTCGATTTTCGCAATGGTCACACCGGGCCTA
>CAZOCA010000044.1:0-10690 GCA_964578105.1 uncultured Pararhizobium sp. | reverse complement strand
TTTCAGCCGACTGACTGATTGAAAAACCGGCCCATGCGGCCGGTTTTTTTATGCCCGTATCGCTTTTTCACCTGCGCCGTGTTTATGGCTCGCGTTTCAGCCCCTTATCTTCAAGCTCTGCAAGATAGATCGTCCACAACTCATCCTGTTGTTCAGCCATCTCGTTGAAGTAAGCCCACGAAAACAGGCCGGTATTGTGCATATCATCAAAGCTGATACGAACCGCATAATTGCCAACCGGATCAATTTTCATGATCTCCACTGCCTGTTTGCCAGCGACAGTTTGCTTCTGCTCGCGCGAATGCCCTTGCACTTCTGCACTTGGCGAATGCACCCGCAAAAACTCCGCGGAGAATGACACCGGTTTTTCCTCTTCAAATACCAGCGTCAGAGTTTTTTTGTCGGGGCTGACCCGAATTTCCTTAGGCCAGGTAACCTCTTCAGTCATTTAGAGCGTCCTCTTTCTTATCTGTCCGCTGGGAACAAAAATCATGTAATGGCACCATAGTGGTTGTCACACACCTACTTTCGCTACACATAGGTATGTGTGTAAAGTCGTCAAAGACAAGCGCAACAGCGCAGATACCGGGAGAACACCATGAACGAGCCAGATCAGTCAGTAGCAACGGGCGCGCAAATGATCGATCCGTTTGGTCGGACCGTGTCGTATCTGCGCGTTTCTGTGACTGATCGCTGTGACTTCCGGTGCGTCTATTGTATGGCGGAAGACATGACATTTCTGCCAAAACGGGATGTTCTGTCACTGGAAGAACTGGACCGGCTGTGCTCGGCCTTTGTAGCCAAAGGTGTTCGAAAACTGCGTTTGACTGGTGGCGAGCCTCTGGTGCGAAAGAACATCATGCAATTGTTCCGTTCGCTGGGTCGGCATCTTGAAAGCGGTGCTCTGGAAGAATTAACCGTTACAACCAATGGATCACAATTGGCGCGCCATGCGGTTGAACTGGCTGATTGCGGCGTGAAACGCATCAATGTTTCAATCGACACGCTAGACCATGACAAATTCAAGAAGATCACCAGATGGGGCGATCTGGGCCGCGTCATGGAAGGCTTGCGGGCGGCACAAAAAGCCGGGCTTGCGGTCAAAATAAATGCGGTTGCGCTGAAAGGCGTGAATGAGCATGAGATTGAAACCATGATGACATGGGCACATGGTGAAGGCATGGATATTACCTTCATCGAAACCATGCCCCTTGGCGAAATCAGTGAAGACCGAACCGACCAGTATTTGCCGCTCTCTCTTGTGCGACAACGGCTGCAAGAACGGTTCACGCTGAGCGATATTCCCTACAAAACCGGCGGTCCGGCGCGCTATGTGGAAGTGGCAGAAACCGGCGGACGCCTTGGCTTCATCACGCCACTTACCCATAATTTCTGCGAAAGCTGCAACCGGGTCCGTGTGACCTGCACCGGTACGTTGTATATGTGTCTTGGACAGGACGATGCAGCAGACCTTCGCGCGCCTCTTAGGGCCTCTGAAAGTGATGATTTGCTGAACACAGCTATTGACGAGGCGATCACAAGAAAGCCAAAAGGGCATGACTTTGTGATTGAGCGACAAAGCAGCAAACCCTCAGTTGCACGACATATGAGCGTTACCGGCGGATAGGCTATTACAGCCAGAAGCTGAATTTGCAACGACCAACAATCTGTGCTCCATACGCTGTATCTGACTCACCTGCGCTGATCTGGCGCACAAAAGAAGCCGTTTAGTTAAAATGGACATCCAAGAAGGAAGCGGGCCGCTCCCCACCCGCCAACTCGACCGAAAACCTCCACTGATCATTTTGGTGGTCATCGCAATGCTGGGCCCCCTGGCATTGAACATTTTCCTGCCTTCAATGTTGGGCATTCAGGCTCATTTCTCGACCAGCTTTTCAGCTGTCCAGCTTGGCCTGTCGCTGTTTCTCGTCTCTCTGGCTCTGGCCCAATTGGTGCTGGGCACCTTGTCTGACAGATTTGGCAGAAGACCTGTACTGCTTGTAGGAACATGGCTTTTTCTGCTTGGCACTTTGACTTGCCTCTTTGCCCCCGCAATTGAAGTCTTCCTGATGGGGCGCGTGATACAAGGCTTTGGCGGCTCCGCCGGATTGATCCTTGGCAGAGCCATTCTGCGCGATTTGTATGACCGCGACCAGGCAGCCAGCATGATCGGTTATGTCACCATGGGCATGGCAGTTGCACCGATGATCGGCCCTGCAATTGCCGGCTATCTGGACAAGTTTTTCGGCTGGCAAAGCAGCTTTTGGCTGCTGTTGGTATTTGCCATTGGTGTCCTGGTTGCATCCTATTTGAAGGTCAGTGAAACCAATAAAAACCCAATCCCCTCAATCGACTTCAAAAGCCTTTATCGTTCCTATCGTGAGTTGCTAAACATCAAGGTCTTCTGGCTGTACACAGGGCTTTCAAGCTGCACCGCAGGCATGTTTTTCTCATTCCTTGGCGGCGCGCCCTTTGTCAGCGAGAAGGTTTTGGGGCTGACACCTGATGTGTATGGGCTGTACTTCGTCCTGGTGGCACTGGGATACAGTCTTGGTAACTTCCTGTCTGGCCGATTTGCTGCCAGAATTGGTGTTTTTCGCATGATCATGGCTGGCAATCTGCTTGGGATTGCATCTATCAGTGTAATGGTTTTGCTGTTCCTCACCTTCGATGCGAGCGCACCGCTTTTGTTTGGGCCGATGCTGTTTATGAGCCTGTCGAACGGGCTTGTGCTGCCGAGTTCAGTGGCTGGGGCCGTCAGTGTCAAACCAGAGCTGGCCGGGTCCGCATCAGGTCTGATGGGCAGCATTCAGATGCTGGTGGGAGCGATTCTGAGCTATCTGGTGGGTCTTGTGCTGCCACTGACTGTTTCACCAACGGTCTGGCCGCTTATTGCAGCCATGTTCTTTACTTTGTGCTGTTCTATGGTTTTTGGTGTTTTGCTCCAAAGAACAAGAACGTAGCCAGCAATCAATTCAACGCCGGACGCCCTATCCGGCCTTGTCACCAATGTGCTGTTCATTGCGTTTTTGAGCCAGAAGAACCTGCTTATGCCGCTCTTCCGCGCGTTTATGTTCTGATGCGGTGCGGCTTTCCTTGCAATGATGGCAATGAACGCCCGCGCGATATTCTGGACGTTCCAAATCAGCCTCAGACAAAGGCATGCGGCACCCAAAACACAGCACGTGAGGGCCTTCTGCAAGACCGTGCTGAACCGAGACTCGCTGGTCAAATACGAAGCAATCACCATGCCACAGGCTTTGATCCTGCGGCACCTCCTCCAGATATTTCAGAATTCCACCTTGCAGGTGGTAAACCTCGTCAAAGCCCTGTTGCTTCATGAATGCGGTCGCTTTTTCGCAACGTATGCCGCCGTACAGAACATGGCGACCTTCGGCTTGTCGATTGATCGCTTGTTTGCTTCCACCCAGGCTGGAAAGTCACGAAATGATTTTGTCTTCGGATCGACCGCGCCATCGAATGTCCCGATAGCAACTTCGTAATCGTTACGCGTATCAATGACGATGGTATCGGGGTCAGAAATCAGCTCGTTCCAGTCCTGAGGTGGCACATAAGTGCCAACGCTTTCCAATGGATCAATACCCTCGACACCCATCGTGACAATTTCCTTTTTCAACCGCACTTTCATGCGGTAAAAAGGCATTTCAGATGCAAGGCTTTCCTTGTGCTCCAACGCGGCAAATTCGGGAAACTGCTTCAGGCTCTGCAGGCACTCACGAATATCGCGCTCGACACCGGCAATGGTTCCGTTAATGCCCTCTGTCGCAAGCAGCAATGATCCTTTGACGTGCAATTTGTCACAAAGCAGCTTGATGGGCTCCTGCAACGCCTCCGGGTCTTCAACCGGTGTAAAGCGATACAGGGCTGCAACCAAAAAGCCTTTATCGTCAGTTGTTTGATTCATTTTCTTCGTCATCGGATTCAAATATAATCTTGGGTGCTTGTTTGACGTTTTTGGCTTGTCCCCCATCGAGACGCTGCCAAACAGTTTCTGCCATCCGCTTGTAAAGCTTGGCGTGAACACCATCCGGTTCGCTCATCACAACCGGCTCTCCCGCATCGGACTTCTCGCGGATCGTCATATGCAACGGCACCGCACCAAGGAATCGGACGCCCAGTTTTGTGGCTTCCTTTTCAGCGCCGCCATGGCCAAAAATGTCGGTCCTGTGACCACATTTAGGGCACATATGGTAGCTCATGTTCTCCACAATTCCCAAAATAGGAACGCTGGTTTTCTTGAACATATTCAGACCCTTGCGAGCATCAATCAGCGCTAAATCCTGAGGCGTTGAAACAATAACAGCACCAGCCAGGGGAACCTGTTGCGCCATGGTCAATTGCGCATCGCCAGTGCCCGGTGGCATATCCACCACCAGAACGTCCAGTTCACCCCAGGCCACTTCTTTCATCATCTGGTTGAGTGCAGAAATCACCATTGGACCACGCCAGATCATCGGTGTTTCTTCTTCAACCAGAAAGCCAATGGACATGACTTTCAGGCCATATCCATCCATAGGCAGAAGGATCTTGCCATCAGCATCTGCCGGACTTGGTTTACCTTTAATGCCCAAAAGACGGGGCATTGAGGGACCATAAATGTCAGCGTCCAGAATGCCGACTTTCAGGCCCAGATCCTGCAAGCCCAAGGCCAGATTGACTGATGTGGTCGACTTGCCAACGCCGCCCTTGCCGGAAGCCACTGCAATAATAAATCTGATACCTGGAATACCCGGCGGCTTTGCAGGCGGTTGTGCAGAGGCTGTCGGGCGCTGTGCTTGCGGCGGCGCTTTGGCCTCAGGCTTCGGCGTCGGCATCTTTGGCGGAGCTGTTTCCAGGCTTTGACTGGCCTTTTTCTCAGCCGTCAGTGCAACCAGAACATCATTCACGCCTTCGATGTTTTTGACCACCTGCTCTGCGGCCTGACGAAGTGGTTCCAATTCCTGCGCACGCTCGGCTGGCACGGTGATTGAGAATATGATTTTCTCCTCACCGATGAAAATATCCGAAACCAGCCCAAGGGTGACGATATCGCCTTCCAGTTCGGGGCCTTTTACGCGGCTAAGCTTTTCTAAGATTTGTTCTTTTGTAACGGTCATTGTTGTGCTTTGTCTGTGATGATGAAGCGGCAGAATGCCGTGCTTTAAGACCTTATGCGGCGAAGTTGTAAAACGGTCAACAATGCTTTTCTTAGAGCGGACGCTCGCCAAGCCGCCCAACAGCCAGCAGCGATCAATTTTCCACTGAGCTGTTGAAGCGGTTTCTCAGGAGCCGGGACCAGTGTTTGTCATAAACAAATATCCATTGACCGGGAAAGCGAATGAAGAATTTCTCCAGTGCGCTCAGCCATTTTTGCGTCGTTGACAGCACATCGGTTGCAACGATGGGCTCACCCAGATGTAACACAATTTCGGCTGCCGTCTGCTCCACCATGACGGGCAGAATGGGCACTTTGCATTTTGCGGCAAACCGCGCTGGCCAGCCCGGCACACCAACAGGCAGGCCAAATGCATTGGCCCGAACATTGTCGCGTTCCTTTGAAACAGGTTCAGCTTCGGGCGGCGGTTGTTTGATACGATCGACCGTCCCAATAACCAGCTTGCCATTTCGCAATGCTTTCAACACGGTGCGGGCGACGATGGCCTCGTTGTTGCGACGCACATCCAGCACTTCACATCCCATATTTGCAAAATAGCGTCTTTGCGCCTCTGCGCGGGAGTCTTTTCTCGGCTCCCGGATCAACATCAATATGTCATACCGTGAGGCCAATCCGCGCACCATCAAAAGCGCTCCGTGGCAATGAGGCAATGCCAGCAATGCACCGCCATGCTCTTTGATGAGATCGTCCAGACGGTCCTGTTCGGGGATCTTGAGAAGCTTATCGAGCGTGTCGGTGTCTCCATTGCTCAGAATCTCAATGCGCTTTGCGAATAATAACACGCCACCGACAAAGTCGCGGTAGATTTGTCGTGGTGAACTGTGTCCGACCGCAGCATGAAGAGCGATCGCGGTTTTGCGCATTTGGCTGGCTGGAACATAATATATGAGCCAAAACAGAGCCCGCACGAACCCATATCCTATATTCTGTACCGGCGTGGATTGTCGCGAGAGCCAATTTGAGGCCGCGTATAATTTATCCGCCGTGCGGTCTTTGAACCGGGTAAAACTGAATTTCATGGCTCCCCAACACAACTCAGCAGCCAGTCGCCGGACTATTCCGATGTCTGCCTGCGCTTGTTTGCGATCATCTAGCATAAGTTCTTAGCCAGAAAAGAAATCAATTCCAAAAAACAGCACAATCAACGGAATTGGGGCAACAGCGACCAGAATGGTCACAAAAAATGCCGGTACGGAGTACAATCTGCTGATGCCCGCCAACAGCACAATGCCGCCGCCGCCGCCGATCAGAGAATTGCCGGGAATGTTCAAGGCTATGGCCAGCGCAAGGTGACGGTTCCTCAGCAGAAACGGTACGAAGCGGTTTGGTGCTTTCGATATCAGGAATTCCAGCCTTTGCCGGGGCGTGAGCGGTTCAACCAGATCAAGCATTCTCTGCATGCGGGCAAAGCCAAGCCACTTCAGGCAGTTCGTAAGGATTTGCAGTGGTAGAAACCGACCGACCAGGAAGCTGATGCTCAAGCCACAAACGGTCGACAGATAGACAATTGCGGCGACCTTGGACCCCGCCATCATCATCATGGCAATGCCGATTTCGGCTCCCGGTACAAATGGCACGGCAAGCAGAAACGCATATAGTAGTGCGCTGACCAGCACTTCAGGTCTCAGCAAACTCGGCTCGCCAGCGGGAACCTTGATTTCCACTGCCCCGGTCACCCAACCGGACACCAAATTGCCAACAACCAGCAGCAGTCCGATACAGAGGAATTGAATCAATAGCCGCACAACAGAGAAATTTCGGCCCGGCCGTTTTTCCTCCGATTGTTTCGCTTGGCTATTGTCGATTTTATTCAAATCTGGTGCCGATTCACATTTACTAGATTTATTACCCACTTCGCGCAGAAACGGCAGCCATTGTAGGCCAAACCAATTTCAGCCCAGCCTATACGCATTGTAATCCACTCGAAGCAATCGATTTTCCGCAGTTTGACCATTCAACATATCTATCGGACAACCGCCAGCAAGTTTATTCTTATATAAGACTTGAATTGACGCTCGTCTTATACAAGACTGCGGAGGATCAAAAAATAGGTCATGGGAGAGACATATGACAAAAAACACATTTATCGGTGCCATATTGGCAACTGCATTAGCAACGACGCTCGCAACAGCTCAAGACTTCCCCTCCAAATCGGTCGACTATATCATTCCGTTTGGACCAGGTGGTGAGTCAGACGTGACTGCACGTTTTCAGCAACCCTTCTTCAAGGACAAATTCGGTCAGGACCTCGTCGTGTCCTACAAGCCTGGTGGCGGTGGTGCTGTTGGCTGGTCCCAGCTGAATGGCATGGCAGGCGATGGCCATACGATTATGGGCATCAACCTGCCCCACATCATTGTAAAACCAAAGCAAGGTGAAGTCGGCTTCCAGACTGACGATATCACTGCAATCTACATGTTCCATTACACACCTGATGCAATTGTGGTGCATGCCGACAGTGATTTTCAGTCACTTCAGGATTTGATTGACTACGCAAAAGCCAATCCGAAGAAAACGACTTTCTCCGGTTCCGGCAAAGGAACTGCAAACCATATTGCACAGGTCATTTTTGACGACTTGGCAGGCGTTGAAACAACTTATGTATCGTTCAAGGGGACGGGCGCTGCAGTTACTGCACTGCTTGGCAAACAGGTTGTTGCTGAATGGGGTTACACAACTGTCGGTGCCAAACAGGGTGACAAAGTGCGCATGCTTGCCGTTGCCATGGAAGAACGCCACCCGGCCTTTCCAAACGTGCCAACCTTTCGGGAACTGGGCTTTGACATGGTGTCCGGCGCCTATCGTGGCATAGCTGTACCAAAGTCTACTCCGGAAGATGTGCGTATGCAGCTTTCAGACATGATCCGCGATATCAACGCTGATCCTGCCTTCCAGAAGCAGATGCTGGATGGTGGCTTCGCCCTGTCTGAAATTGGATATGGTGCAGACATGGATGCCTTCATGGCTTCAAAATCCGCAGAATATCTTGCTGCCGCGAAAAGCGCCGGCGTCATAGATTAAGACACTTTGCGTGCGGCCATAAAGGCCGCACGCATGCCGCTATTCCAATCAAAATATTTTCCAGAGAGATGCAATGCTTGAGCACTTGATGTCGGCGTTTTCGCCCCTGAACATCTTTCTGGCGCTTCTGGGCGTGGCTGCCGGTACGATCATCGGGTCCATTCCTGGACTGACAGCAACCATGGCCGTTGCTGTTCTTGTGCCCATCACATTTTCCATGCAGCCGGATTCTGCGCTCATCCTGATGGGTGCAATTTACACCGGAGCCATTTATGGCGGAGCTTACGCCGCCATTTTGCTGAATACACCGGGAACTCCGTCTGCCATTGCCACCACCTTTGATGGTTACCCCATGGCGAAGCGCGGCGATGGTGATCTGGCAATCTCGATTGCATGTCTTGCCAGTGTGGTCGGTGGTCTGATTGGCGCCTTGGCATTGCTTCTTCTGGCGCCTCCCCTTGCAGATGCTGCCCTTGCCTTTGGGCCTGTTGAGTATTTCTGGCTTGCCGTTTTTGGCCTGTCACTGATTGCCGCCCTGTCTGAGGGCGAGTTTCTTAAGGGAGTCATTGCAGCCTGTTTTGGATTGCTATTGGCGATGATTGGCATTTCAGAGACGAGTGCAGAAGTGCGTTTTACGTTTGGCTCGAATACTTTGTTGGGCGGCATTGAAGTCGTTTCCGCCTTGATCGGACTTTATTGCATCCCTGTCCTCATCGACCTTGTAGCAACACCTGACCGACATTTGAATCCGGCTGAGACACAACGCGGATTTCGGCTGGTGGAGGCGGTTGCAACCGTTTTGAAGAATAAGTGGAACGTCTTGCGAAGTTCACTTATCGGCACTTTTGTCGGAGCATTGCCGGGCGCTGGTGGCTCAATTGCCGGTCTTGTCGCCTATTCGGAAGCGCGCAGGTCTTCAAAAAACCAAGCGAATTACGGCAAGGGTGAACCGGGCGGTGTCATCGCAACGGAATCTGCCAATAATGCGACCGTCGGCGGCGGGTTCATACCAACGCTGGTTCTGGGAATTCCCGGAACACCGCCCGATGCAGTGATTCTTGGCGCGCTGCTGGTACAGGGCGTGCGCACTGGACCGACTTTGTTTTCAGACGGCGCCAATATTGTCTACACATTCATTTTTGGATTGCTGCTGGCAACTATTCTGATGCTGCCCGTTGGCCTGCTGATCGGCCGTTTCGCCTATGGCGCGATTGTAAAAGCACCAAAATCTGCCTTGGTTCCAATTGTGGCCTTCATGACAGTGATCGGCGCATTCTCCATTCGCAACAACCTGTCCGATGTCATCATCATGATCGTTCTGGGCATCGTTGGCTGGGTTGCGTCAAAACGCGGTTTCTCCGTATCTCCAATCGTGCTTGGCCTTATTCTCGGTCGGATTGCGGAACAGGGATTTGTTCAAAGCTGGACAATTGGCGACGCGCTTGGCGATCTTTGGGGACAGTTTTTCGGTCGTCCCCTATCCCTCATCATTATCGCAATGACCTTATTGACGTTCGTCTATCCCTTCATGCCAAAGCTCAAAGAGCTGTTTTCAAAGTCTGCTGCTCCCCCAGTTTCTGAAAGAGAACGTGCCTCGGGCGGAGCTGTTGCCAGAGATGTTGTGTCCTTTGCATTATTTGGGGTTCTGGCCGCGGTTGCTATCGTGCAGACCGGCTCACTCAACGCAGAAGCGGCCGTATTCCCCAGAACTATCGCCATAGGCATGGCTGTGTTTATAGCCATCGCATTTGTGCGACTTCTGCTGACACGAAGTGTCAAGGAAGTCTCAAGCCCCGGATCAACCCCGCGACGCATTTCGGTGCCTGTGATCATGCTTGGCGCCGTCTTGCTGATACCCGTTCTGGGATTTGGGCTGGCCGGTGCCCTTATGGGCCTGGCGCTCATTGCTGCTGCACAATATGAACGCCTGAAAGCCAAGCCCATGATCATTCTTGCCGCAAGCGTGGTGGTTGTGATTTTTCTGTTCAGCTTCGGCTTCAAAGACATTCTTGGCGTGCCATTGCCAAGCGGCATGTTTTGAGTTGAGTTGTCGTCCTGAGAACCCTCAGTCGAAATCAATCTCGTCCTCGACTTCAACGGCATAGTCGAGGCTTCCCAGTTTCGCCAGTTGACGGAAGCGGTTAGACAGGCGCGGGCCCATCAGATCCTCAAGATCGGTCGGAAGTGTCAGCAAAAGCTCATCTTCATTCTTTATGAGTTTCACGCGGTCTAACACACCAGGCATACCTGCAGATATGAGCATGCCGACCCGAATTGCGAGCGCCAGTGCGCGTGCGCGCAGCTCATGACGCTCTCCTGCCATCTTTTTCAGCTTTGGGCTAAGCTCGTCATTGCCGCTGCCGGAGTGTCGGTAAAAATTGGAAAGTGCCAGATAGGCCCTTCCCGGATGGACAATACCAACAAAGGCTGCATGCGCGACAAGGTTAAGGCTTTGCTCTCCCCCGTAGTCGGCAGGGGCGCGCCAGCCGCGAG
>CAZOCA010000043.1:1781-10790 GCA_964578105.1 uncultured Pararhizobium sp. | reverse complement strand
GGGTGTCGGCATCGTGATTATCATCTGCCGGCTCTGATCCGGCGTTTCTTCTCGTGCCTGCGCAGGCTTCCAGTTCCGCGCGGGTTTGTTCTAAAAATTTCAAGGATTGGGACATACAGTGCATGCCGTAACGGGCGGCCCAAAGGAAACTTGGATGAACACTGTTGGCTTCGATCTGCTCGATCATGCTCAATTCCTGCTGCAGTTGTTCCTTATGTGTATCTATTGCTTTGGTAACGACCTCACGCGGCAACATTTCCGCCGAAATCGCAATCATCAAAAATTCCGACCTGAAAACATCGGGCGAAGGTGGTTCTTGAAGGGACTTGATCAGTTCTTCTCGTCCTGCAGCGGTAATTGAATAAATCTTGCGTGCTGGCTTGCCTTGTTGGGTTTCTTCGCGGCATGTCACCATTCCTTCAGTCTCCAGCTTGTTAAGCGCTGGATAGATGGAGCCGTAGCTCGCGTCGACGAAATGACTGTATTTGCCGTCAATCGACATTTTCCGGATTTCATATCCTGTTGCATCTTCAAAGTTGAGAATACCAAGGCAAAGCGTTCTTACGTTCATGACAAGCCGTTCAAAAAGGAGGCCTCGCCAGCACGATCATATGCTTGGCGAGCATATATCATTTCGATATACTCTCGGCAGACATATTCCTAACAGACATATACGTCAAGTTTTGTCAGCATGATTTTGTCAGCCAAAAACATGCAGGCAGGTCAGGCAAATCTGGAAAGCAGTTTGGTCGCTCAGCGTTTGCGACGTAGCTCGATGATATTGCTGGGGACTGGAGGGCGCTGATGCGCGTCGTCTTCAGAGACGGGAGATGTCTGAGGTTCTGGAACCTGATATTTCTCGGTAGTCATTCTCAGGAAAGCCCGCAACGTAGCGATACGTTCATCCATCATCCGCTCGAAAAACGGGTCCTTGGTCGAAAGTCCATTTGGAGAACGGTTCATGTGGAATGCCTGTGTATAAGCCAGTCTGCTCCTTGTTAGCTGGTTTATGGTTAGTTTTATCTTAAGATTGGGAGCCAGTCGATTCTGGATGTGAACACAGAACGTCGAAAAATCAGGTTCAAATGTTGTGCAGGTCATGTCCATTTGGTTCAGTATTTGTTAGAAACTTTGCCGAGGCGATAATTTGGCAGTTCTGGCGGGCATATGATTGACGGAAATCTTTATCTCACTTTCGTGGCAGCTTGTATTGCCGTGGTCATAGTTCCCGGACCAACTGTAACTGTTATTATTGCCAACAGCATGAGAAGCGGTGCCGGGGCAGGCCTTGCAAATGTGGCGGGGACGCAATTGGGCCTTGCTCTGACAATACTCGTTTTGGCTTTTGGCCTGTCTGCAGTCATTGCGTTTGTCGGAGAGGCGTTTGTCTGGATAAAGCTGATTGGTGCTGCTTACCTCATCTGGCTTGGCATTTCCCTCTGGCGTAGCAAAAAAAGCCTCGGTCAGGTTGAATCAGCGCGTGAGAAAACAACATTCAAACGCATGTTCTTGCAAGGTTTTCTGGTTGTCTTGACCAATCCCAAAAGCCTCTTTTTCTTTGGTGTTTTCATCCCGCAATTCATAGACCCAACGCGCGATGCGGTTGTGCAGACATTGTTTTTGGGCGGTACGTTCATGGCTGTCGCAACCCTGCTCGATGGCACCTACGCAATTTTGGCTGGCCGCGCTGGACGGTTGTTAACAGCGGCTCGCATTCGCCTTCTGGAACGTGTAAGTGGAACCTTGTTGATTTCAGGTGGCATCTGGATAGCGCTCCAGAAGCGCGCCTGACTTTGCAAATGTTGCGTCTCGATTGATGCCAGCCTGATCGGAAAACTGAAATGAGTAGAACAGTTCTTTATCCGGGGTCTTTTGATCCTGTCACAAATGGACATTTGGATGTTTTGAGGCAGGCATTGAATCTGGCTGACCGTGTGGTTGTCGCTATCGGAATTCATGCCGGTAAGAAACCACTCTTTTCTTTCGAAGAGCGGCAGTCGCTGATTGCTGAAGCAATTGAGCAGTCTGAGTTCTCGGACGAACAGTCCCGGGTGTCTATTGTCGGCTTTTCTGGCCTTAGCGTTGATGCCGCGATGGACAGTGATGCCCAATTTATGGTGCGGGGACTGCGCGATGGCACTGATCTTGACTATGAGATGCAGCTATGCGGCATGAATGGTGCGATGATGCCTCAAATCGGAACTGTTTTCCTGCCCGCCAGTCCTGCTGTTCGCCCAATTACTGCCACGCTTGTCCGCCAGATCGCGGGCATGAAAGGCGATGTATCAAGCTTTGTGCCGAAACATGTCGCCGATGCCCTGTCTCGGAAATTTCAGAGTTGATGCCAAAGAATATGAAAAGTCCTTGGTTGAGAATATGTTGCGGGCTGATGCTTACGCTTGTGCTGGCGTTTCCAGGTGTTGCGCAGGACGTGGCCCCCAAGCTTCCGCCTGTGCCGCGGCCAATTCCGCCGCTTCCGCAGGTTGGAACACCTCAGACAGATTTCATAAATCCGACCAGACCCGCAAACAATGTTGAATTGCCGGAAAGAGCGGAGACTGCCGCTACTGTCGCTACAGTCGATCTGAAAAATCGCATTGTTATCGAACTGGAAGGCAGTCTGGTAACCATTGATTTGCGGCCGGATCTTGCACCTGAGCACATAGACCGCATCAAGCAACTTATTCGCCAGGACTTTTACGATGGGCTGTCTTTTCACCGTGTCATCAGTGGTTTCGTAGCGCAAACAGGTGACCCGACAGGTTCCGGTATGGGGGGCTCGGACTTGCCCGATTTGGAAGCTGAGTTCAGCGAAGAACGATTCCTCCGCGGTACGGTTGGTATGGCGCGTGGCGAAGGCCCGGACAGTGCAAATTCACAGTTTTTCATCCTGCTTGGCGATGCACCATGGTTGGAAGGCGGGCACACCATTATCGGGCGCGTAACCAGCGGTCTGGATCAGATTGACCGCTTGAAAACCGGTACGAAGCCAGACAATGGACTGGTTCGAAACCCCGACAAGATGGTGGCCCTGCGCATTGCGGGTGACGTTGAAGATCGACGATTGTTTGCGATTGCAACCAATGCAGCGGCAAACGCCGCTGCAAGTTTAGCCGAGAACAGGGCCGCCGCGGCCGTTATTGCTGCGCAAGAAGCCGAAGTGGCTTCCCGGTATGCTGACGAAACCCGGCTGACCGCAGAGCTGGCCGATGACGAAGTCGCGGTAAAGACCGCAGCAGAGGAAGAAGCCCTTTTCGCGGTTCAGGATACTCAAACCACCCTGAGCAGGGCAGAGGCCGCACTTGGCCTTACGCGTAATCGGCTGTTGCGTGCGCGGGCCAGACTTCTCGTGGCTGAAACTCAATTGGCGGATCTGTCAAACAGCGCGGTGCTGACTGCCGCCGAACAGGCAGAAGCTGAAGCAACTCTGGAGGCCGCGCGATCCGTTGCGGAAGCTGCGGAAAACGCTGTCTTGGAAGCAACACAGGTGTCGGATGCGGCGACCAGTCAGTCTGAACAGGCTTCTGCTGCTTTGGAAGAGGCGAGGGCATCCGTCGCCTCTGCGCGGCAAGTCCTGGATAACATTAAGCTCGAAGAGGCTCAGCAGGCTTTTCAAACCGCAAGCACAGAACGCGCCGCCATTGCTGTGAGATTGCAGCAGGCTGAGGCAAAGGTGGCGCAAGACGCGCAATTCGTTGCTGATGCAGCGCAGAGATTCGCGATAGCGCAGGATGCATTGCAGGCTGATCTTTCAGATGCAAGCGCCGTCAAAGGCCCGGCTGAACAGGCGACTGCAGTGGCAGGTGACGCCAAGCGTGCCCTGGCGGACGCTGAACAGCAATTGGCCTTGGCTCAATCGGCTCTGGCCGAGGCAATTGCAGCCAAAAACCAGGCCGTTGACGAACAAAATGAGGCTGATAATCAGGTTCTGAGCGCGCAAGCAGATGTCGCAGCTGCGCTTGAGGCTGAACAGGTGGCAACTCAGGCAGAAGCTGACGCTTCACAGCGCGCAGCCACCGCTGCGGACACGCTTTTATCTGCCCAGGAAACTGCCCGTATTGCACAAGAGCAGTTTGATGCAGTTACTTCTCAGTTTGAAGCTGCGGTGAGCGAAGTTGAAGAGAAGGAGCAGCAGTTTGAGGCAGCGCAGGCGACACTTGCGCGATCGGAAGCAGGCCTGAGCATCAGCGAAGACCGGGTCTCAGATGCACTTGCAGCTGAAGACGCTGCCGCCAGAACATTGTCTGATGCTGAGAACAGTCTGGATGCTGCGAAGGCGCAATTGATCAGCGCCTCAGATGAACTGGTTGCGTCCACATCGATCGAAAACATCATCAGTATTCAAGTTGAATCCAAGCAGGGATCTTTGGCAGCAGCGCAAAGAACTGCCGATGCAGCACAGCAGGCACTTGAAGAAATCCGTTCTCAGCTATCTGAAAAAGATCGCCAGGCTGCAGATGCTGCCCAACTGGTTACGGCAGCGGAAAGTGCCGTCGCGGATGCCGAGATCAATTTGACAAATGCGCAAGAGGCTTCCTCGGCAGCGACCAGCGAACGGGAAGCCGCCGTGAATGGCAGCCAGGCGGCTCGTGAGGCAACAGGTCAGGCTGAGGCTGTTTTGGCTGACGCTGAACAGTTGGTGGCAACCACTTCGACTGCTGAACAGGCAGCTATCCTCACAAGCAGTCGCGATGCTGAAGAGTTGGCACTGATAAAGCAGAATGCCGAACAGGCTCAGTCTGCTTATGAAGCTGCCCTTGCAGCAGTTGAGGCCAATCAGGTCGCGATTCAACAAAATACGGAGCGGGTTGAAACCGCCAACGCAGATCTCACCATCGCCGAAGTGGCGCTTGACGCGACACGAGAAGTTGCGCGGCAGGCAGAGGCAGAGAATGTAGCGGCTCAGGAAACGGTCCGGCAGTTTGAGGCTCAACGTGTCGCATTGCGGGCGAGATTGACACAAGCCTCTGACGCATTTGCGTCAGCGTCGGCTGCAAAAGGTGAGATACAGCTTCAACTTGAAACAGCAATGGCAGTTTCTGATGAAGCGCGCGCAATTGTCGAACAGACCAGCGCCGCAATGAATGCAGCGATTGCTTCGAGTGAGGCAGCTAACGAGGTCGTGGCTGCGGCTGAAGGTACTTTGAGTTCCGCCCGGACCAATTTTGACTCCGCTGTTTTGAACCCAGCCAACAATGAAGACCTGCTGGCGCCTTACATCGCAGCGGTCGAGTTCGCCACGGGCGCCCTGGAAACGGCACAGAAAGCTGCAGAAACAGCTCAGCAGAGCGCCACTGATGCAATCAGCGGCAATGATCAGGCTGTTGCCAGGTTGGGGACAGCACAGAGTGCTGTGGAAACAGCTACGTCTGATATGGAAGCTGCAGACGATCGGTTGGAAGAGGCGTCTGCTGCCCAAAGGACCGAAGAGCTTGCCGTTGCTCAAATCGAGTCTGAGTTATCCAATGCAGCGAACACGGCAGAAACAACGCAAGCAGCACTTGTGGGCGCGACAACTCAAGTATCGTCTGATGAGGCTGCCTTGTCTGCAGCACGCACCGAGGTCAATGGGTCCAAGGGAGCACTGGATGCCAGTGATGCCGCCCTCATTGCCGGGAACGAAACTTTGATCAATGCCTCGTCCAGAGCCGAGACCGCCATTTTGCGGGTCGCGGAAGCGGAAGGAACATTGAAGGCTGCGCGCGATGGAGAGACCGCCGCTACTGCTGCCAAGGAAGAGGCACTGCAGGCAGAACAAGCAGCGAGACAAGGATTTGAGGTGGCAAATGATGGTTTGCGGGAAGCCCTGGCCCAGGCATCTACTGCGACATCCAATGAAACGCTGGCGTCTGAAGCGCTGGATAGTGCCACACTGTTGCTTGAAGAGGCTGAGAATGATCTGCAAAGCGCCAAAGCCAATTTGGAAGCCTCGCTTGCTGATCCCAACCAGATCAGGAGCGCTTCCATTGACGTTGCTTCGAGTTCGGACAATGCCAATACTGTAGTGACTGGTTTGCAATCGGAACTGGAGGCTTTGCAGCTGGATCTGGCAGATGCCGCTGTTACCAGAGATACGGCGGAGAAATTGCGCAATGCAGCCATTGCCAATGAGGCTGCAAAGCAAGAATCTCTTTCAACTGCGATCGAACTGTCCGAGCAGGCAAAAGCTGCGGAGGCGGAAGCGCTGCAGCAACGCGACGCGGATAGGGAGCAGGTTTCTGGTTTCACCACCGAATTGCAAACTGCAGAAACCGAGTTAAGCCGCGCCAATTCCCAGTTCCTCAATGTTGAAGAAGCTCTTGCTCAGCAAACCGATGGGCTGGATGCAGCAAGACTTGCAGTGGAACGCTCAGAAGCTGACCTGCTGTTGGCCACCCAACAGGCAGAGACTGCTATCACCATTTTAGAGGAAGCAGGAGACGCTGTGGTTGAAGCGCAACAGGCCCTCGATATGGCGGTTTCCATGGCTGAAACTGCTGCTGGAACTGTAACAGAAGCGCTGTCTTTGGAAGACGCGGTTCTGCAGCAGGTTGCTGGGGCTACCCAATTAGTCGTTGATGCGAATGATGAATTGAGTCTGGCAGAAGGCAGCCTGACCCAGGCGCTTGCCGAAACCGATGAAAAGGACCGCGCAGCTGCATCTGCAGCTGAAGTCTCTGAGAATGCAAATGTTTCATTGGAGCGGGCAGAAGCAGCTTTGCGCGCTTCAGAAACCGCGCTGGCAGAAATGCAGCAGGCGGACGCAGAATCTGATAATCGCGAGGAGCAGGCTGAAGCAATAGCCGTGGCGACACAGGAAGCTCATGATCTGGCCTCATCAAATCTGGCTGCAGCGTTGCAGGCCGAAGTACTGGCTCTTGCGAAAGCAAATGAAGAGGCCGCAAATGCAAAAACTGCACTGGCCGCCAAACAGGTTGCGCAATTGGCCCTGAATTCTGCAATGCAGGATGTGGAATTGCGCCAACAGCGTTCTGTCGCCTCATCGCAGAGCAGTCAAAATGCAAGTCAGGCCGCAGACCGGGCGATTGCCGAGTTGGCCGTCTCGCAACAGGATGTCGCAGATTTGGAAGCTCTTGCGGCAACTGATGAGGTAACTTTACAAAATGCCACACAAGCCCTTGCTGCTGCCCAGGAACGTTTGGTAATAGCGCAGCTTGATAAGCGGGAAGCATTGAGTGTACAGACTGTCGCCAGATCGGAAGCATCAGCTGCAGAACTTGCTCATGAAAACGCATTGGCAACTCTTAGCGCCGCAAATCTTGCCAGTTCGCGTGCTGCCAATGATTCATCGGAAAAGCGCGCAAAAGCCAATGCTGCAGCGGCAGCTTCTGCCGCTGACATACCACTCTTTCAACGATAAATTTAACCAAGGAAAGCCTTCATGACTGACATCAACGACCCTGCGAACACAATCATCTTGGATACAACCAAGGGCGAAGTAATTATTGAAATGCGTCCTGACCTTGCGCCAAATCACTGCGCGCGCATCAAGGAACTCGTGAATGACGGGTTTTACGATGGAACGCCATTCCACAGGGTCATCGACAACTTCATGGCTCAGGGTGGAGATCCCACAGGCACTGGAACAGGTGGCTCGGGCAAACATCTCGATGCTGAATTCAACGAAGAGACTCATGTGCGCGGCGTCTGCTCAATGGCGCGTGCCCAAAATCCCAATTCAGCTGACAGCCAGTTCTTCATCTGTTTTGCAGATGCGACATTCCTGGATGGACAATACACAGCTTGGGGCAAGGTTATCTCGGGCATGGACAATGTGGATTCGTTTGCACGCGGCGAGCCTGTGCGCAATCCAGACCAGATCACCACTGCCAAAATGGCTGATGCGGCCTAACAAACCCAAACGAACTGATTTTGATCACGGCCCGCGCATTGCAAATGCGCGGGCTTTCTGTCGGGATAGACCATGCGTGTAGATGAATTTGATTTTGAATTACCACCGGATTGCATTGCCTTGCGGCCTGCAAATCCTCGCGATTCTGCACGTTTGTTGGTTATCAGGCCGGACGAACCACTGATCGATGATCGAGTGTCCAGTCTTGCCTCATGCCTGAAGTCCGGCGACGTACTGGTTTTGAATGATACAAAGGTCATTCCCGCTCAACTTGAGGGGTTACGCCTTCCACGCTCGCCTGAATTTCCGCCAGCAAAAATCTCTGCAACCTTGCACATGCGCGTGAGTGGCAGCGTTTGGGATGCCTTTATCCGACCGGCAAAAAAGATCCAGGTCGGTGATCGTTTGGTGTTCGAAAAGGACGGTGTGTCACTGCACGCAGAGGTCACCAAGAAGGGAGAGGCCGGAGAAGTTCAACTTGTATTCCCTTTGAACGCCGCAGAGTTGGATGCCGCCTTGTTCACTGTCGGGCACATTCCCTTACCGCCTTACATCGCCTCCAAACGTGCCGAAGACAATCATGATAAGGCTGACTACCAAACAATCTATGCCCGTGAAGATGGCGCAGTTGCAGCCCCCACCGCTGGTCTTCACTTTACCGAAGACCTGTTTGCCAGTCTGACAGCCAAGGGAATCACCATACAATTCGTCACTTTGCATGTAGGGGCCGGAACGTTTTTGCCCGTGAAGGCAGACGACACCACAGACCACAAAATGCACTTTGAGACAGGCACAGTGTCGCAAGAGGTCGCCGATACCCTGAATAGAGCCCGCAGCAATGGTGGCCGTATCGTATCTGTGGGCACAACCAGCCTGCGGTTGCTCGAAAGCGCTGCCAGTGAGGACGGAACCTTGTCTGCCTTCCATGGAGCGACAGATATTTTCATTACGCCGGGCTATAAATTCAGGATCGTTGATATTCTGATGACAAATTTTCATCTGCCACGCTCAACCCTGATGATGCTGGTGTCTGCATTTTCTGGTCTTGAGACCATGCGCGCTGCTTACCGCCATGCGATTGCAACCGGCTATCGTTTTTATTCCTATGGCGATGCGTCGCTTTTGTTCAGACAGGACCAGACATGAGCGCTGATAAG